>NZ_PDKG01000007.1 GCF_004116725.1 Arcobacter sp. CECT 8986
TCATATGGACTATTTACTTTACTAATCCCATTTAATTTATATACACTCAAACTCTCATTTAGTATATCTGGCAGGTCACTTCTATAGTTTATTAGCCTTATTCTTGCTTTGATGTTTTGGTTGATTTCATTTCTAAGAGTTTTATTTATTTCTGATAATATTGACATTATAATACCTTATAGTAATTCATTATAAAAATCATTTAAAAGAATAAGTTTTATAATAAATTAAATATATGGGAAATCCCATATATTTATTAAGCGTTAAGTCCAACACCAATTCTCCAGTCATCTTCACCTGAAGTACTTGCTGTTTCATGTCTCCATGTAATTTTTCTATATGCAAATGCTACTTTTTCATATGGAGCAACTTGAGTTTTTTCAAGCCCTTCTTCATTATCCATATAAGAAGAGATATCCACGATAACAGCATCTTCTAATTTGATTGTAAAATAATGTTCTGGTTTACCAGCATAACTTGTTCTATACCATTTTAATTCTACTTCTGTTAAAGTCTCACCTTTTGTTAATGCATTGTATAAAAGAGGTGAACACTTATCAAAAATTTTTGAAATAACCAATGGTTCATGAACTCTTTGTCCTGATGGTTGACCAGACTGTGGATCTCTTGGAATTTTAATATCATGTGAAAAACCTTTTATTAAAGCTTCATTTTCATGACCTTTTTGGTAAGAGTTACCAACAGACTCTGGAGTAAAAGTACCTTCAGTAATTAAACCTTGTGTACTACCTTTTATCGAAATAAAAATTGGATTGTTCATTCGTTTTCCTTATAAAAATTTAAGTTATGGAATTCTATCAATAAATAATTAAATAAATTATTAAAATATCAATTAAAATAGAAAAATTTTACAATTTTATTGTAAATATCACTTTTATTTACAGTTCTATCGTATTTTTTATATGATAAATTATCTCTAAACCACTTTTTTAATAAAAAAGGTATCTTTTCAAAATTATTTAAAATAATTTTTTCATTCGCTTTTTCTATACAATTTGTAGTAAATATCTCAAAACATATACTTGCAACAGAAAAATTATCAGATTGAATGGATGGTAATTGATTATCTAAAAGCTCTGGGGCACAATATTTAGGATTGTAAGCTTTTACTTTTGTATAGTCTAATTCAATATTTTCTTGAGTATTTATAGATTTTGATATACCAAAATCTATAAGTGTTAGGTTATTATTTTTATCTATTATTATATTTGAGGGATTTATATCTGCATGTATAATATTGTTTGAATGTATATATTCTACTAAAGAGACTAAAGTTTTTAATATGTTTAATTTAAACTTATTTGACATCTCAAAAAAGGGAATATCTTTTAATAACTTTCCTTCAATGTATTCAAGAATAATATAAGGCATATTTGATTTTTTATCAATACCAAAATCAAGAACTTTTACTATATTTTTATGATTTAACTTTTTTAAAAAAGTATATTCACTATATAATAAAGAGTCTATATCTTTATAACTTTTAAGATTCTCATTTGGTATTTTTGCAACTATTTTTGATTCTTTATTAAAATGTAAATCATAAATATCATCTGCTTTATACACATCACATAATCCACCCGTACCAACTAATTGCTTTAAAATATATCTTTTATTTAAGATAGTAACTTTTTCATTTTCATTTAGAACTTTACTATCTTTTTTTATTTGTTTTAAAAGTTCTTTCAATCTGAACTCCTTGAAATTAATATCGCAGTAATATTATCTTCAGCTTTAGTTTTTAAAACATTTTTTATTAATATATTCATACTTTTATCTATATTCTTTTGTTTCATAGAATAAGAGATTACATCTTCATTAATAAAATCATACAATCCATCACTACAAAGTAAAAATTTATCACTATTTTCGATATTAAAAGATTTTTTTTCAAAAGTTAACTTTTTATTTGGTGCATTAATAGCAGATGTTAATACTTTTTGTCCATTTAATTGTTTTGCATGATCTTTTGTCAAACACTTTAATCCATTTTTATATAAATAGCATCTACTATCTCCACAATGAATGCAAACTGCCCTATTTCCAAAAATATATAATAAAACAATTGTTGTACCCATTATATTATTTGAACTAGAGTTATCAACTTTTCTTTGCAATATTTTATGTGCTTGAACTAAACAATCTTGAATCAATTCTAGGTTAGTATTAAAAGAATCTGTAAAAAATATATCATCAAATAAATCTGTAATTAATCTACTAGCAAAATTGCCATTATTATGTCCACCCATTCCATCACAAACAACCCATAAAGAATTTTGGTCATCACAAAAGAATGAGTCTTCATTTAAATCTCTAACATACCCAGGATGTGTAAAATATGAACTTTCAAACTTCATTTATATACTCTTTGGAAGTCTAAAAGTTGATAAATAATTATATTTTGTAAATGCTTGGCTAGTCTCTCCTTTAAGGAAAAAAGAACCTGTGTATTTTTTATCTTCATATTTTATTATTACTGAATCATTTGATTGTTTTTTTACTTTAAAATTATCAAATACTTGTAATATTGCCCAATCATTATCTAAATATTTTGAAATTACTTGTTTACCTTTTAAATTATATAAATTAAATTTCACAACACTATCTAAACTATTTGCAGGCCAATTGATTTTTTGATTTTTTATTGGTCCATGCTCATAATAAATAGTATTACCATTATATGTTAATTGCATTGTTGCTAAGTTACTTCCTAAAACATAAGGTTTGATATTTATAGTAAATCCTAAAGAACCACTATTTCTAAAAAATGCTTTTTTAACTTTGAAAGATTTTAGAAGTGAATCAATAAATGTCTTATTTACACTAATAGAAGTACCATCAAGATTATTTATTTTATATGTATTATTTAATCTATTTATATTAATAAATAAAGAGACATAATTTTTATAAAATGTATCAATAATTCCATCTTTTTTAAAGAAATCATTAAAATCTTCTAATTTAATATAATCACCTTTTGTATTATAAATAGGATATTTTGAAGCAAGTTTTTGCTCATAAAATAGATAAACATCCTCTTTATATTTTTTATTCATATAACTTTTTGCTTGAGAAAGTACAAAATACCAATTATTTTGTAAAAGCTGTTTATACCATTTATTTACATGAATTGGTAATGTATTAAAAGTTACAACAACTGGTTCAATTCTCCCTTCTACTCTATCTTTAACTAATCTAAATGCCTCAAATGTAGAATTAACGGAACTATCTAAAGAAACCATAGTTTTATAGACTTTATCAAGTTTAATTGTAGCTCTAGAAAGAAGTTCTAAAGGTTGGTCATTTTTATCAATTAATTGTAGATATGGTTTAAAAAAGTCTCTTAAGTTTTTAATACTTTTATTATCAATTAATTGCTCTTTCTCTAACGCATTTTTTGCAAGTGCTCTTCCAATTTTACCAGGAGTAACAGTTGTAGCAACGGCTTTTGTTACATTTTCATTTGATGAAGCTTTTAATTTTAATTTCTCTTCTGGAGTATAAATATCAGTATTTTCTTTAATTGCTGTAATAATATTATATATAGGAGAAGTTGATGAGCTAAAAATTGATAATTGATTATTTAACTCCGTAATTCTACTTTTTTTAGGAATATTTAGCATTGAAATAGCTTTTAGCCACTCTTTTTTATACTCTGAATAATAAAGACTTAATATCTTTTTATAGCTTTCGCTTATTTGTGCTTGAGTTAATTGACTTTTTTTACCTAAAACCCAATTATTTTGTAAAACCTGTTTTGTAAGATTTCTTCCCTCTTTCATCATCAAAGTATGTCCCTCTTTTGTAAAAAGACCATTTATTTTTACATTTGCACCACTGAAAATATCTGGAGTTTCAAAAGTTTGAGAGAAACTAAAATCTCTCAAATTTAAATTTTCTACTTTTGCTTTTAAACTTTTATAACTAAGTGCATCAATACCAAATTGCATCAATCTATTTCTTGCAACCTTTAATAAATCGCTATTTAAATTTTGAGGAGTAAAACCTTTATTTAAAATATTTGCCCAATGATAATTTAGATTATTTTGTAATGATGGATAACTTTTATATAATATGTTCCATCTTTTTGCCATGTACTCTTCTAAGAAAGCTTTATCAATCTTATCTGTTCTATTTAGCATTACATATGCTTTTGTATTTTCCCAAGTTTCATCAAAATTATTTAATCCATCTTTGATTTGTGATTGAATATCTAATTCAATTCTTTTCAAAAGAAGAGTTTTTAAATCATTATAATAGATATTTTCAAGAGATTCTCTTCTATTATCAACTTTATAAAATATTAGATTATAGAAGTTATCACCTATTTTATCTTCATCAAGAGTTTCAATATTTTTTAGATTATTTAAAATTTGTGCTATTTGATCAAAACTATCTGTTGCATAAACTTTTTTTCTATCAATTTGGTATTTTAAATAATCTTTTTCTATTTGTTTTAGCCCATTATTATGTGAAATAAAATCATTTAGCATATAAGTAGTTGTAAATATCACAAAGATAAAACTTGCTGCATATGCAATTATTTGATTTCTTTTAAACTTCTTTTTGTAGTTTTCATCCATTTTAAGAATTTCAGATTCTGGAAAAATAATATCATTAAGAAGTTTTTTAATAAAAAGACCTTTTTTATCTCTACTATATTCTAACTGTTCTTCTGAAATCAATGCATTATGATTATCTTCACAAGGTACACTTGTAAAGTACAACCCTCTTAACATTAAAGGTTTTCTATATCTTGTTTGAGCAAAACACATATCAATAAAAAGCGTTGTTTTTTCAAATACTTTTGATAAATTATTAGTAAAAAGATAAGTTTTTGGACGATTATTTTCTTCCCATTCATAATGAAGTTTAGTTAAAATTGAACTATTTAATCTTTTTAATAACTCTTCAAGTTGAGGCTTTACAATTGTAGTATCAATATTTTTTTCTTTATCATCAAAAGTGATTCCAAGAATTTCATCTTTTTCATCTTCTTTTAAATCATTAAAATATTCGTTAAATCCTTCTATCTTATCAGATTTAGTGATTATTAAATATATAGGAATACTAGACATAAAAGCTAAAGAAAGTTCATCAAATCTATCTCTTAAATCTTTTGCATATTGCTCTAACTCTTTTTCAGTATATTCTATTAATTTATCAATACTAATTGTAAGAATAATACCATTAATTGGTCTTCTCCATCTTTTTTTTACAAATAAATCAAGAAATTTTTTCCAAACAAAAGGATCTTCTTCATTCTCTTTTTGTTCTATATAATTACCTGGTATATCTATAAAAATAGAGTGTTCTGCATAATACCATTGAAAATTTTGACTATTTGATTCTTCTACTACACTTTTTGTATCGTAATTAACATTTAAAGGAAAGTTTAATCCAGAAGATTCTAAAAGCGTTGTTTTACCTTCATTCTTATCTCCTAGTACTAAGTACCATGGAAGTTCATATTTAGCTCTTCTTTTATTTTTATATAAAGATGATTTTCTTATTATTTTTATTGCTTCTTTAAATTTATTTTTTAAATCGCTAACTTTACTATTTATTACTTTTTTGAACTCAGTTTCTAGCTCTTTTTTTCTTCTTTTCTCTTCTATAATCTCTTTTGTTTCTGGTTTTTTAAATACCATTATTAATAATATAGAGATAATTGTCAAAGAGATAATAATAGAAGATAGTAACAATCTACTAGATAAAGTTTTTAAGCTATCAAATAAATATGGCCATAAAAATATTATAAGTAAAGATATAATAAAAGATGAAAATATTGACCAAAAATATAAACTCTTATAAAAAGGTTTTTTCATTAGTTATTCTCCTTTTTTACATTATTAAAAACAATCTGTGTCGAATCTTTTTGTAATATTTGTAAAAAGTCATTATTTTGTGAATTTAAGCTTAGAGATAAAGATATATAAATTATTGCTAACAAAGCAAAAACAGTAGATAACAATAAAGGGTAAGATAGTTTATCAAAAAGTCTAAATTTCTCTTTTGATGGCTCTTGTTTTGTATAAAAAGTTAATGGTTCTTTGCCTTGTACAATCATAATTTGTTTAAATAAACTATCTTTTATATTATTAAGTTCTATTTGCCCTCTACTAATAACTCTATATTTACCCTCAAAGCCCAAAGATAAACAAATATACATAAACTCTAATATATGTATATATTTAGCAGGAGTTTTTAAAAATTTGTCCATAAGATGAAAAAAGTTTTCACCTCCATATGTTTCATTATGAAATATACTTAAAAGACTATTATTTGCCCAATCATGTTGTTTACCAAAATAAGTTGAATTGACCATTTCATCTACAAAAGTACATAATATATATCTAGTTACTAAAATTTCTGTTTCAGGAACATCAAATTCATTTGTTTTCTCTTGAAATTGATTAATCTTATTTACAAAATTCTCTCTAACATTATTTATATCTAAAAACTCATCATCTTTATTATCTAAAGTATAGATATATTCAAAAATAGGAATAGATGCACTAATAATTGGATTGAAACTAATCTCGAAATCATTTATATCAAAACTTTTGTTTCTTTTGAAATACGAAGCTTGTCTTTTAAGCTTTGTATATGTTTTTTCAATATCTTTAGAATCAAAATTTGTTAAATTTGTAGTATCATCTGCTGTTACTAAAATAGTTTTATTACTCATTATTACTCTTTTATTACCCAAAGTGCATATGAGATGTTTTCAATTTTTGAAGATAAATGAAATGCAAAACCAGCAGATTTTGCTAATTCATCTCTATTCTCTTTTGTTAATTCTATTTTAAAATATAGATGATTTACTTTATAAGGTATCTCTTTTGGTGCACTTTGTAAAGATTTTAATTTGAAACCAACAAGATGGAAATTTACTAGATTTTTAATAGTTTCAATAGTTCCAATTTTTAATCCAGTAGTTAATACTTCTTTTAACTTGCTAGCAGCAATATCAGCACTTACAGCAAATATAAAAGTAGAGTTTTCAAGTATTTTTTTATCTTTTAAAGGAATAATATGAATTCCATATTTTTTCTTTTCTATATTTAAAGATATACTATTTTGGTCTAAAACCATACTCAACATATCTTTTATTTTAGAGATAAGTAGATTAAAACTATCATTTTGTTCATAATGATTATATTTTATTAATTGAGTATCTCTTCTTTCTTTTCTCATAAAAACAGCTAATTCAGAGCATAAAGATGATAATTCCAAAAATAGACTATCTGGATGGATTTTTTCTTGTGATAAATAAAAATCTATTCTTGCATATGCTTTATTAAGTAATTGAAGCATTAAATAATGTCCCAACTCAGTTGATTGCATAGAATTATCACTAATTTTATCTGCAAGCTTTTCACATCTATAATTTATCATTGCAGATAACTCTTTTATTTGAGATAATAAAAAAATACAAGAGTCTAAATGTAAAAAAGTAGGTTCAAAATTTTCATCTAAAGTGATATTTTCAGCTGTAGAAATATTACTAATTTTTGCAATTTTTAATTTTTGTAAGCCACCATTAATATCCTCTTCAAACTGAAGCTTGAAATTGTGTTTTGCAACTATTAAATCACTTTTGCTAATCTCTCCTGCATTTGTATTTGGAATATCTTTTAATATTGAGGCTTTATATCTTGTCACAAGTGTTTCTTGCTCTTCAAAATGAATATCATCACTATTTTGTGTATATAAAGGTAGAGTTAAATAAACATATTTACCAACATCTGAAGCTTTTATATCTATTACAAGCTGCTCATTTTTAGATGAAATATTAAATAATGTTCCATCTGGGAAAATACCACTTGCTTTTTTTATAAGAATTTTACCTGTATTTAAAAGATTTTCATCAATATCTAAATCAAAAAACCCCCAATTATTAGCTCTACTTTCTAAAGACCTTGTTTTTAATTCATAATCATAATATCTATCATTTTGCTGAAAGTGTTGAGGTCTTATAAAAAGACCCTCTTTCCATACAACTTTATTTTCCATTTTCTAGTCCACTCTTCTTATTTTAAAATTTTTTACTTCTAACTCAATATAGTTATAATCATCATGCTCTAAATTTATTACATATTTCCATTTACTGTTGTTATCTAGTTTTCTAAAGTTACCAATTACTCCTAGAAATTTGGCATCTTTATCAAAAACTATTTTATATGTTTGTTCTTGCAAAGGTGTAATTACATGTTTTGTTTGAGAAATCAAATCATCACCAAGTTTTTTGCCAGATTTATCAAGTAATGTCCAATAATCGTATTTCATAAACTTTTCTGCTGATTTTAACTCATAAAATGTAAGCATTAAAGGAGATGAAATGTCATCTAAATCTGGATTTAAATTCTTTTTAGAAGTTACTACTAATTCTAAGTGTGTTGGTTTTGTAGAACAACCAGAAAGTAGTAATATTGTTGAAATAATTAAAAATACAATTTTTATTTTCATTTTTTATCCTTATGCTGATGTTAATTTGATTGTATATAAGATGTTTTTATACTCATCTACAAAATCATCCATAATCATCTCTTGAGCTTGTTTCTTATCTTTATCAAAACTATCAAACATATTAATATAGCAGTTCCACAACTGATGTTTTTTTGGTAATAAATTATTTATTTGATTGTTTTTTTCAAAATAGTATTCTAAATTTTTTGGAGAAAATTTATTTGCAGTAATATGTACTAAATTTTTAGAAGTTCTATGTAATGCTACATTGTGAGTATTTAACTCTTTAAATGATTTAGAAACAGCTTCAGATAAATTAACTTTTTGTGTATCATTGATATCCATTACATTGAGAGCTAATTGCCCCATTTTTATTGGATTTTCATTTATATGTAGTTTTTGTTCATCTACTTTTAAATCTTTTGTTATTTTATCTTTTACTAACAGTGAGTGTTTTAATCCTTCAAGGGAATTTAAAACAATATCACAAACTTCGTTTAATACATTCTCTTTTTCATTTTTTGATAGATTTTCAAATTCAATACCTAATTTATTAGATAATATATTTGATATATCAATATTTGAATCATTTTTCTTTTCAAGAACAACCTCTTGTGTAGGTTCCTCATGTTTATAAGTATCTACATCTATATGATTATCTAAAATATCATCATGTTCTTGATTCTCTTCTTCATAAACAGTTTCAACTAATGTTGTCTCTTCTTCATCTTCAAACATATCTAATACGCTATTTGAATTATCAAAATCATCATATTCATCATTTATCATAGAAGAATCCATCAAATCACTATCTTCTAGTAAAAAATCATCTGGAATTAGTTGTTCTTGCTCATAATTACTATTTGTAGAGTATTCATCATTTATAAATCTAGCTTGTAACTCATATTCACCTAGTATAAATATATCTGAATCATCTATTTTTGTTAATGTATTTTTTGATAATCTTTTAAATGGATGTTTTAAAAAAGTCCCATTAGTACTTACGTCTTCTATATAATAATCACCATTTTCAAAATGAATATTAAAATGATTACTTGAAATTATATTTTTATTATCAATTAGCCGATTTTCTAAACTTTCATCTCTTCCTACTACACTATTTTCTTCATTGAAATGAAAATTTCTTTTTAAAATTTTCTCTTGAGGATGCTTAATTATATCTAGAATAAGTTTCATTTCATGTCCTCTACTTCAGGCTTTACTTGATATAAAGGTTTATAAGTTTCATGGAAACTTGCACATCCAGTATATAAAAATACTAGGAATATAATTAATAAACTTTTTTTCATATCTTTTCCTTATTTAATAACTATTTCATTTGTTTTTTTATCAATATCAATATTGATATTTTTTAAATTTGTTTTATTTAGTGTCGCATCTAAAATATGTTTTGATAATTTAGGCATAATATTTGTGTTGATTATTAAATCAATATTTCTAGCACCCGTATGCAAGCTATTTGATAAAGAAACAATATATTCAATAATTTGCTCATTTATATTTAAAGAGATGTCTTTTTTTAATAACTGTTTTTTAGTAATATCAAACTTTAATCTAGTAATCTTTCTTAAAGATTCATCATCTAAGTTTAAATATGGAACAACGCTCATTCTTCCTAATAATGCAGGCTTTAAATAATCTTGTAAAATAGGAGTAATATGTTTTGTCAATTCTTCTAATGATATATTGTTATTATTTTGACAATAATCTGTAATTTCATCAGTTGCAAGATTTGAAGTCATAATTATTGTTGTATTTTTAAAATCAATAACTCGACCTTCTCCATCATTTACCTCTCCTTTGTCAAATATTTGATAGAAAAGATTTAAAATATCAGGATGAGCTTTTTCTATTTCATCTAATAAAACAACAGAATAAGGTTTTACCCTAACAGGATCAGTTAATTGACCTCCATCTCCATATCCCACATAACCTGGAGGAGAACCAATTAATCTAGATACCGTATGCTTTTCTTGAAATTCAGTCATATTAATCGTAGTAATAAATCTCTCTCCACCATATAAAAACTCTGCCAAAGCTCTTGCTGTTTCAGTTTTTCCTACACCACTTGGACCAACTAATAAAAATACACCATTTGGTGACTCTTCTTTTTTTAATCCAGAAGCACTTATTTGTAAAAATGTATTTAAATAAGAGATTGCATGGTCTTGTCCTATTACTCTTGATTTTATATTATCTTCTAATTCATAAATAGATTTAATCTGTTCTTCTACCATATTTCCCAAAGGAATCCCTGTCCAAGAAGAGATAACTTTTGCTACTTGTTCTTTATTAACAGTATTAAAAATATACGAATTATCTTTTTGTAAAGTTTTTAAACTATTTTTTAGTTTACATAATTTCTTTTCTTTTATTTGATTTAATAAATCTTTTTGTTTATTCCACTCATTTTCAATACTTTTTTTCTCTTTATAAAACTCTTTTAACTCTTTTTTTAACTCTTTAATTAGCTCTTTATTGTCTTTTATATTATTTTTATCATCTCTTTGTAAAAACTCTATTTCTCTGTTTTTTTCTATTATTTTAGTGTCTATTTTTTGTAACTCATAAGGAATATTTGATTGACTTATCTTTACGTTTGCACAAGCAGTATCTAAAACGTCAATTGCTTTATCAGGAAGTTGCCTACCTGTTATATATTTTGCAGAAAATGCAGCAGCAGCTTTTAAAGCATCATCTTCAATATAAACCTTGTGTACTTCTTCATATTTATTTGCAAGTCCTCTTAATATAGTGATTGCTTCATCTATTGTTGGTTCTAGTAAATTAATTTTTTGGAATCTTCTTGATAAGGCTGGATCTTTTTCAAAATATTTTCGGTATTCAAGCCAAGTTGTTGCAGCTATTGTTTTAAGTTCACCCCTTGCTAAAGCAGGTTTAAGTAAATTTGCAGCATCAGAACCACCTTCATTTCCTCCAGCTCCAATTAAAGTATGAGCTTCATCGATAAATAAAATTACAAAATTATTTATCTCTTGAATTTGTTTGATAACTGTTTGTAATCTTCTTTCAAACTCACCTTTAACACTAGCTCCTGCTTGTAAAGCAGCAACATCTAAAGATAAAATTTGTGCATTTTTTAATTCATTTGGTACTTCATTATTTATAATTTTAAGTGCTAATCCTTCCACAACTGCAGTTTTACCAACACCTGCTTCTCCAACTAATATAGGATTGTTTTTTCTTCTTCTTAATAAAATATCAATTGCTTGTTTTATTTCACTATCTCTACATAAAACTGGGTCAATCTTGTTCTCTTTTGCCAATTTAGATAAATCCGTAGTATATTTATCTAATTCTAACTCTTTACTATTATGTGATAAAGTTTGTTCATTATTTTGTGATACTGCTTTTTCGTTTAAACCAAATAGAAGTTCTTTTAACTCATTTTCATCAATATCTTTTAATTGTTGAAAATATTTTGTATTACTATATTTTATACTATTATCAAACATTGATAATATTAAAGAAGTCTCTGTAATTAATGATTGATTTAATACTAATCTACTATAAGAGTAAGCATCTTCTAACCAATTTACTAATATTGTTGAAAATATAGGACTATTAGTTTCAGTTGCAGGAGTTATTTTTATCTCTTTTTGGATTATATTTAATAGTTCTTGATTATCTATGCCATATTGTTTTGTCATTGCATAAAATAGACTATTTTCATTTTCAAGTAAAATATACAATATATCTTCTATTAATATCTCACTTCCACCTCTCATTATACATCGTTGGGCAGCTTCTTCAATATATCTTTTTGTTATGTTGTCTAAACTATTTATTAAATTTTTTAATTCAAGTTTCATTATTCTCCTTTTTGTGCAATAATAATTTTTTCATCATAGAAAGATTGACCAATCCATGTATTTATTCCTAAGAATTGATTTTTATTATTCTCTAAATTTAAACAAGATTTTTCTTCTTTTTTTATTTCAAAGCAGATTTCATGTTTAAGTGGTTCATTTAAAGAAAAAGATATTAATTCTTTTAGTTCTTTCATTTTTTTACCTAAAATACTGTATTCAACTAGTTGGTAGTTTTTTACATCTTTTAATAAAATCTGAAATTTTGCATTTCTACTCTCTACTGATTCACCTATTAAAAAAGAAGAGTTTAAACTAGAGTTTTTTTCACCCAATTTACAATGCTGCCATGTAGGAATATCATATTTATCTTTTACGCATTGAATTATCTCAAGATTTTGATGATCCAAATAGTGACGAAGTATAGATTTTAAAGTACCAGCAGATTTATGTTTCATACATAATATACCAAGGTAAGGAAGTAGTTTTTTTAAGTTTAATGAACTATTATTCTCAATTCTATTTGAATATAATCCAAGAAAAGAAAAAATATATTTTGAAAATCTATCACTTAAATCATTTTGGTATTGTATGTAATATCTATGATTTTGCCAAATAGGATAAACAAATTTTTGTAGATGATGATTAAATAGATTTAAAAAATCATACAAAACTTTATCACTATCTAAACTATCTAAAACCATTTCACTATAATGTGATGGCATAGGTGATGCACTACCAAAAATACTTAAAAAATTAAGTGTAATTTCTACTTTTAAATCTTTTTCTTTTATAAATTCAACTTTAGCAATTTCAGATTTTTGAAAAGATAAGCTTGGATTAGCTTTAAATCTAATATATTCATATACTTCCAAGCTTGTTTTATTTATGTAGTGCTCTTTTAAATATGCACAAACAACTCTAATTATTTGAGGTAACGTATATTTTGATATATTCTCATTTAATGAGATATTAATACTATTTATATCCATAATAAACCTATAAAAGAGTTTGTGAGCCAAGTTTTATAGGCCATTGAAATAAATCTTCATTATCCATATCAACACTTAATTTATGAAAAGAATTAATATTACTATATAATGAAAAGAACTCATTTAAAACACAACAAAAAATATAAGCTTCACCTATACTTGAAAAATTAAATGGATTAATTTTTAATTTTATATGATTACCTCTTATTGGCATACCTCTATCAATCATCTCAGCACTTTCATAAGATACTGATTCTATTCCATTTAGTTGCATCGCTGTTTTTTCTCTTTGTTTAATATCGTATGAACCAAAAAAATCATATGTTTCTATAATAGTTCTTAATGATTTTATATCTTCTAATGATAAATAATTTAAAGACATATTAGAAATAACTCTCCATAAAAAATCTCCAGAAACAGGAGGTGGATAACTTTGAGTTGGAATCGTAATATTCTCAAATTTTAAAGTTGCACTATTTGATAATGGATTAGCAATACAAATATCTCCTAAAAGTAAAGAAGATGGCAAGTTTTTATTTGTACAAAGTATTTTTACAGATACTGTGGCATTACTTTTTTCTAAGTCTTCTTCAATTCCATTAGAATTTGCAAATCTTAAATATGTATTTGTTCTTGTTTCATCACTTGTAAGTTTAACTTTTGAAGAGTAATACTCACTATTAGAAAAAGTATGCTCAAATGATTCAAAAGGTAAATAATCTTCATAAATACCTTTTTTTGCTACCCATCCTCTTACATTTTCAATAGAGAAAACTTCACAATAATTTTTATCAAGATTTGAAGGAACTACTAAATACTCTTCATCATAACTTGTTTTTCTAATTGGTACAGAATCTGTCTCAAATATATTTATAATAGGAGTTGCATATAAATGGAAGTTTTCTAACGTTGGTGTTTCTGATTGAGTTATTTTTTTATCAAGATTTATTTTAATAGTAAAAGATCTACTCTTTTCTAAAACTTGTTTAGAAATAAAATTTATATTTGAAAGGTTTTCAATATCTATAAAAAGAAATTTATCTTTAAAACAAAAATACTCTTGAAGTAGTTTATATCCATCGAAAACATTTAAAGAGTAAGGTAATAAATCATCATTATCGAATCCAACAGGTTTAATTGAATCTTTTGATAGTTGAATTGATACCAACTCTTTATCTTCTGAATTAATTGAGACTTTCATATCTTGAACATAATTTATCAAAAATAGATATAAATCTTGTGCAATAAACTTAGAACCTCCTAAATACAATCTTAATGTATCAAATGTAATATCACTAAGAGTTCCTGAAGCTGTCATTTTAAAAGTTAATTCAATTTCACTTTTTTTACTGTATGTAAAATAGTTTACTTTTTCTAACTCAAAAGGCATAACAGTTAAATCATAAGATGTTCTAAATTTACATTGAGTATTATTTACATTTTTACTTAATACTTCTGTATTTTTATCAATTTTTATATTTTGTGTTGAATCTTTTAGAGATTCATATTTTATAATTGAATATGAAGGAATAGGTCTAATATAATTTGGCCATAAAAGTTGTACTAAAGTATGAGAGACTTCTGGTAATTCATAATTTAATTGTTGTTTTAATCTTCCTGTTAAAAAAGAAAAACCTTCTAATAGTCTTTCTACATCAGGGTCTTGCCCCTCTTTTGACAAGTAGCTTGATAATCCAGGATTTTTTTTAGAAAACTCTGCTCCTTCATATCTCAAAGAAGAAAGTTCTTTTTTATAATAGTCATTAAATGTCATTTTTATAAACTCTTACCTTTCCATTTTTCAATAAATTAGCTTTAAAACTAACTTTTTTACTTTTACCTTTTACTACTAAATAACCTTGTATAAAAATAGTCATTTCATTAAAAGATAAATTTTCTCTTGATACCCCTACTTTTGTTTTGTACAATCTTGGTTCAAATTTTTTAATAGTATCTTCAGAGTTTTTTTCAATTAACTCAATAGAGTCTTTCATACTTAAATTAATATTATTTAAGTCGATTTTTCCATAGTCTTTTGCAATCTCTGCACTTCCTGCATTAGAGGAGAATATTCTAGATAAATTATTTGCAATTGATGCATATAATGCCTCTTCTGTTGTATCATATAAGTTATCATCAAAACTAGAAGATAATCTTTCAAATAGACTCCCCTTGTACATTTTTACTCTTTATCCAATTTACCAACTAAAGATAATTCAAAATTTGCACCCATGTATTTAAAATGTGGTCTTAATGAAATTTTTACTTTATACCAACCTGGATCATCTGCAATATCTTCAACATCAATTGCAATCTCTTTAAATGGTCTTTTACTTCTAATTTCAGGACTTGGATTTTCTTGATTTGCAACATATTGTTTTGCCCATTTATTTAATTCTCTTTCTAAGTCTGATCTTTCTCTCCATGCACCAATATATTCTCTTTGTAATACTTTTATATAGTGAGACATTCTTGTAATTGCAAATAAATATGGAAGTTGAGTACCTAATTTATAATTTAATTGAGCTTCATTTCCTTCAGGAGTATTTGCAAATAATTTTGGTTCTTGTGCTGAACTTGCTGCAAAAAATGCTGCTGTGTTACTTCCTTTTCTCATAATTAAAGGAATAAAACCTTGTTCTGATAATTCATACTCTCTTCTATCAGATACTAGTACTTCTGTTGGTATTTTCATCTCAATATCACCCATACTTTCAAAAGTATGAACAGGTAAATCTCTAACTTCACCACCAGATTTAGGACCAATAATATTAGTACACCATCTATAGTTTGCAAAACTATCTGTTAATTTACTAGCAAATGCATAAACTGTATTTCCCCATAAGTAATTTTCATGGCTTTTAGATACATCTTCTTTATAAATAAAATTAGAAATAGGATTATCTTCAGGATCATAAGGAGGTCTTAAAAGAAATCTAGGAAGTGTTAGTCCAACATATCTTGAATCTTCATTTTTTCTAAAACCTTTCCATGCTGCATATTGAGGAGAAGTCATAACATCTTCAATATCTTTTAAATCAGGAAGCCCTTCAAAACTATCAAGACCAAAAAATTTAGGCCCAGCTGCACTAATAAAAGGAGCATGACTCATCGCTGCAATTGATGCAACTTTATTTAAGAATTTTATATCCATATTAGAAGGAGACAGTTCATAATCAGCAATTATTGTTCCAACAGGTTCTCCACCAAATTGACCATATCCTGCTGTATAAACATGCT
The DNA here is from genome assembly GCF_004116725.1 of Arcobacter sp. CECT 8986. Taxonomy (NCBI): domain Bacteria; kingdom Pseudomonadati; phylum Campylobacterota; class Epsilonproteobacteria; order Campylobacterales; family Arcobacteraceae; genus Arcobacter; species Arcobacter sp. CECT 8986. The sequence continues at coordinate 16,577 of NZ_PDKG01000007.1, forward strand.
TATAAAGTCCACTTTTTGTAATATCTAAACTATCTTCAAAATCTTCGATTAAATCTTCTTTTGAAACATTAATAAATTCCATTAAAATATTTTGTCTAAAGTCAGTTCTTTCAACTAACATATAAAGACCTCTCCATTTTGATTCTAATGCTTGAAATTGTTCATGATGCAAAATTTCATCCATTTGTTTTGATATCTTTTCATCAATCTCTGCAATCATCTTATCAATAATTGCTTTATTTACTTTTTCTTCTTCATTATTTGATTTAATAAGCTCTTCTACAAGTGCTCCCACACCTGTTTTTACGACAGAGTAACTATCATCTTCTTTTTTTAAACTTGTTTGAGCAACGATATTATCAAGTAAACTTAACTGCTCAATATCAGATAATTGGCTATTTGCTACCTCTTCTATTAACATTTATACTCCTTTATTCTTTAACACTTAAATTTAATTCATTCATTAATTTGTCTCTTTCTGCTTTATTAGAAATTGCATCTTCAATCGCTTTTCTAAAAGCAGGAACATTTCCTAAAGGGCCTTTTAATGCCATTAAAGATTGTCTTAATTGCATTAATATTTTCATTTCAGGAATATTTTCAACTATTTTTTCTGGTGAAAAGTCTTTGATACTATTAATTTTTAAATCAACATTTAAAGAAGAATCCTCTTCTTCTACAAGTTTATTATCTACGTTAAAAGATACTGAAAGATTTTGTGCTTTTAAAACATCATTAAAATTATTTTTATCAATTTTAATAGCTTTTCTCTCTTCAATTGGTTTTTTCTCTTCATTTGGATTATATTCTCCTAATAAAGTAACCTTATAAGGTATTTCAATCTCTTCTGTCATATCACCTGTTGCAGGTTTATATGTAACATTAATTCTCTCTTTTGGTGATTCTGATTGTTTGTTCATTATTTCTCCTAATTTATATTAATTTCTAAAGCTTTATCTATATCAATTTTGCATAAAACTGCATACATTTTTTCAAGTTTTTCTCTTTTTATTTGAACACTTGTAAAATAGTTCAAAACCAAAGAATAGACTTTTGATACAATTTTTGGATTCCACTCAACTAAATTAAATTTTTTTATATTTTTGTTAAGTTCATCAAATAGTGCTAAAGATATATCATCTTTATTAAAATTAATTGCTATTTCCAAATGTTTAATTCTTAATAAAAATTTATCTTTTTCACTTTTGCTTTGAGAATACATCTCTTCAATTTTTTTCATTGCCTCCTTTAAATCTGAAATTTCTTCTAAATCTAACTCATCATTTTGATTTGTAGTAGAATCACTATTCTCATTTGTTTCTAACTCTTTTTTTATCCATGATTTTGTTTTTGCTGAAGCAAAAGGTGTTTTATCTTGAAAAGATAGATTTAATAATCCATTATTTGTTTTGATATATGAAATGAATTGATTTTGTACTTCTTTTGATATATATTGCTTATCAATTGCTTCAAGTATTTTGAAACTATAATAGTGTCCATCTAGCCAAAAAGGACACATTTGAATAATTTCCTCACATAAAATTAAAGCCTCTTCATATTTTTTTTCATTAAATAACTGTTTTAATTCATCAATTTCTAAAATTGAAGGTGGATTTAATGGAGTAATTCCATTTTCATTAATAGGTAATTCATCAACTTCAAGCCAAGATAAGAATCTAGTAATTTTTATTGATTTTAAATCTGCAAAATCTTTTTGTCTATAATATGATGATAAATTTGTAGCTGTTTTTTTCAGTAGTGATAAAGATGAAGAAACAGTACTTTCTGAAATAGAATCCAATTGTTGTGGCTCTTCTTTTTTATCTTCCTGTTTTTTTTGATGTTCTATTTTAGATTGTTCATCTTGTGCAATTTTTTCAGATAATACTTTTATAACTTTTTTAAAATATTTTTCATCATTATTTAAAATTTGATTATAAACAATGCAAAGTTGTTTAAAATACTCTAAAAAATTTATTTGATTTACTTTATCTTGAAAGTTATGATTTATTAATTCATTTGTAATTGTTTCATCAAACCAAGCAATTGTATTTGTTTTTGCTTTTAATGATTTAGGATAAAGGTTTTCATTAAAACTTTTTATAAAATCAATATATATTTCTAAGTTTTTTTCTAAACCAAAAAAAGAGTCCTTTTTCCAAATAGAATAAATCCACCAAGTAGCAATTTTCAAATCTTTACTTTTTGTATTTAATAACTCATATGAATTATTTAATACAAACTCCCAATCTGTTGTACCATCAAATTGAGCACTATGAGTTTTATCTATCTCTTGTTCTATTAGTAAAAATGAGTCATTATATTTAAAATCTTCACCAACAATTGATTTGTCATCAATTTGATTTAAAATAGAATTGTACAATTTAACAAGCCTTATATTAATATAGTTAAACTATTTATTTACAAAAAATTGCAAAATTGTAGCTAGAAGATTTTTAATTTTCCTTAAATAAATTTACAAAAATATTATTTTATTATCTATTTTTTTATTATTTATTATTGAATTAAATAATAATATTAGTTATTATAGAGAGATTAAAGGGTTTAAAATAAATTAATTTATTATTTTAATTATAAAAAAATTTTTAAATTTTATAAAATAACAAAAATAATCTACTAATTTTAATGTTAATTTTATACAATTTATAAAAAAATAGGTTTTAAGATGAATTCACTAATATTAATAGCCCATGGAAGTAGAGTTGAAGACTCAAATAATGAAGTTGTATCTTTGATAAAAAGATTAAAAGATAAGAATAAAGACGAAAATTTATGCATTAGTTATGCTTTTTTAGAACTTGCAGAGCCTTCTATTGAACATAGTATAAAAGAGCAAATAAAAAAAGGTTGTAAAAAAATAATATTATTACCCTATTTTTTAGCTCAAGGCAAACATGTAAAAGTTGATATTCCAAATGAAATAAATAAATATAAAGACCTACACAAAAATATTGAATTTGTTTTATTACCACACTTAGGTGCAAATGATATGATTATTGATTTGATTTTGTCAAATGCTAAAGGGAAGATTTAATTACCAAAAACTTGTTGTTAACTCTTCTTCTTTTAACTCTACTTCAATAAATACATTTTCACTATAATCTTGATAGATGCTATAATCTCCAAAATATAAAGATTTTTCAATATCTTTTTTATTTAAATAAATAGTATCATCTTCATTATCTAAGCTATTAAGATGATACTCCACAATAGAAGGAGCCATACTATTAATGGCTTCTTCTAAAGAAGAAAAGTCATTTACACCAAATGTGTTAAATAAGATATCTTTATTTATTTGTTTAGTCATATTTTTATTAGTTAGTTATTAAACCCATTTAATAGTGAAGCCATCCTGTTTAAGTCAATTTTATTTTCATTACTTCCGTCTGAATTAAAATCAGAAGAAGAACTATGCTCCAGCTCTTCTTCTAAAATTTCACTTAAACTGCTATGTCCTGAAGACTTTTGATTTTTATCTTTTATTTCAATATTAGCTAAAGGTTTCTCTTTTTTATTCCCCAATAAACTTTCAATCTTACCTAACATTGAATTGATATTAGTATTTTGTTTTTCAGTTGAATCATTTAATTCATTAACATTATCTTCTAAATTTCTTTTTGTTTCTTCAAGATTTTTAACTTTTGCCTCTAAATTTTTTTTATCTTCTTCTAAATTCTTAATATTTTGCTCTAATAATGTATTCTCATTTTGTAATTCTTCATATGCTTTAATTAATGTATTTAGCGCTTCATTTAGCTTTGTAATAGTTTCTTGATTAGTCATTTTTATTAAATCCTCTTTAGGTTTGTGTTATTAAAAACCTAATTATTACAAAACTTAGCTAATAATTCCATCAATTTTTAATAAAGAATCAACACTTGGTTCTCTTTGTGCAAAATTGAAAAACAATTTATCCATATTTTCAGACCCACCTTTTTGTAAAATATTTTCCTTATATTTTAAGGCTAACGTTTTGTTAAATAGATTACCAGAGTCAATAAACATATAAAATGCATCTGCACTAAGTACTTCTGCCCATTTATACGAATAATATCCTGCTGCATAACCTCCTCCAAAAATATGTGAAAATCCATTTTGAAATTTATTATAAGAAGGTGGAAGAATTGGACTAAATTCCGCTCTAATAGAATCTAATAAAGATTGAATTTCTTCACCATTATTGTATAATTTTTGATGTAGTTTAAAATCAAACAATGCAAATTCAACTTGTCTTATCATTGCTAAAGAAGATTGAAAATTTTTGGCATTAATTAATCTTTGTATCGCTTCATCATTTAAAACTTCTTTCGTTTGATAATGTTTAGCAAATATTTTTAATACATCTTTTGCATATGCAAAATACTCTAAAAATTGAGAAGGGAATTCAACTACATCCCAAGCAACTCCAGATATTCCACTTACATAAGGTTCTTCTACTTTACTTAATAAATGATGTAATGCATGTCCCATTTCATGAAATAAAGTAACAACATCATCATGTCTTAATAATGAAGGTGTATTATCTTTTGAAGGTGGAAAATTACACACAATAAAAGCTGTTGGTAAATGTTCTTTGTTTTTATTATCAATATAATGAGTATGCCAGTTATTCATCCAAGCACCACCTCTTTTACTTTTTCTTGATTCTAAATCTAAATAAATTCTACCAGTAATTTTTCCATCTTCTTTTAGATTATAAACTTTTACTTTTTCATCCCAAGATTTTGTTTTATCAGTAATATCAACAAATTCAACTTTAAATACTTCATTTAAAAAAGAGAAAAAACCTTCTAAAACTGATTTTTGTTCTAAATAAGGTCTATAAAACTCTTGGTCTAAATCATATTTTGCTTTTTTTAATTTCTCACTATAATAGCTCAAATCAAAGCTTTTAATATCATCAATACCATCTTCTTTTGCAAGTTTTGCAACCTCTTCAAGCTCTTCTTTTGCCTTTTGCTTACCTTTTTGTCCTAATTCTTCTAAAAATGAGATTACTTCATCTTCACTTTTTGCCATTTTTCTACTTAAAGAGTATTGTGCATAGCAATCAAAACCTAAAAGTTTTACTTTTTCATCTTTTAGTTTTAGAATTTCATTAATTACATTTTCGTTTTCAGGAGCTCTAGTACAATAAGCTTTATATATCTCTTCTCTTTTTTCTCTATTTGAACCATAAGTAATATATGCCAAATAAGATGGCATTTGAAGTGTAAATTTATATTTTGTTTTATCATCTTCTTCAAATGAAGCAAGTTCAATATCTGATTTAGGCAACTCTTTTACATCTTCATAATCATCACAAATCATTTCATAACTATTTGTTGCATCTAAAAGATTCTGAGAAAACTTTTGAGAAAGTTCACTAAGTTTTAGATTTAGCTCTTTTAGTTTATCTTTTTTATCTTTTTCTAAATGACAACCACTTAATTCAAAGTCTCTAATTTCATTTTCTAAAACTTTTTTTTGTATACCATTTAATGATATATAATACTTATCTTGTATATCTTTTAAAGATGTATAAATATAATCATTCTGAGATAACTCAGTTTCATAAATTGAGATGATTGGAAGGCACTCTTCTAAAACATTTTGAGTTAAATTTGAATTTTTAACTGAATCAATATGAAATATAGGAGTGATAAATTCATTTAGTCTCTCCCCTACTTCTTGATATGGCATTACAAAATTTTCATAAGTTTTATTTTCTATTTTTAATAACTCTTCAATTTTATTTTTACTATCTTTAATTTTTACTTCTAATATCTCTTTACTATTTTCTAAATTCTCAATATTAAAATCTTCAAACATTTTTATTCTCCTTTTTAAATTTAATTATAAAACCTCTATCAAATTTAGAGTAATCTTCATAAAAGTTATAATTTTCTATATTAAACTTCTTAAAATACTCCTCTAAAGGTCTTTTTTGATCATAACCCATTTCACATAATAAATAAGGTATATCTTTTTTATATGTTTGTTCAATTATTGCTTTTAATAATTCATCACCAATCTCTCCACCAAATAATGCATTTCTTGGCTCAAATTCAACATTTTTGGGTAACTTATAATTATTTGCAATGTATGGGGGATTTGAAATGGTCATTATAAACTCTTCATCATCAACATTTTCATATAAATCACTCTTTATAAAAGTGATTTTATCCTCAACTTTATGTCTTTTTGCATTTTTAGAAGCTAAAGTCAATGCATCATCATTTATATCAACTGCTATTATTTTTATATCTTTAATAAGTTTTGCTAACATTACAGAAATTATTCCAGAGCCTGTTCCAATTTCAATTACTTTTGGATTTGGAATATCTTTTAATATTTCAACTGCTTGTTCAACTAATAATTCAGTTTCAGGTCTAGGAATCAAAACATTTGTAGCAACTTCAAATATTTCTCCATAAAAAGAAGCTTTATTTGTCAAATACTCTAATGGATAGTCTGTTGCTCTTTTTTTTACTAATTTTTCTAGCTCTTTTTCTTTATTAAACTCTTCATTATAATTAAGATGTAGCCATATTACATTTTTCTGTAATATATGTAATATTAATATTTCTACTTCTTTATTTGGAATATGTGTAATATTCTTTAATAAACTAGAATATTTTTTAACGCACTCTTTTATAGTCAATACATTTAACCTTTTTTTATTTATTTTATTTAATATTTACTCTATTATATATAAAGCCAACTCATCTGCAAGTAAAAAATTTAAATTATATACTTTTGTTTTATCTTTTTTTAATCTATTATTCAAGATTAAATCTTCAACTTTTTCTAACTCTTTTTGAGTAAAAATAGATAATTCAACACCTGTACTACATCTAAAACCTAATAGTATTTTTTCTACTTTTATATCATCATTTGATAAATTTTCTATTTCATAATTTAATGGATCAGAGATATACTCTTCTATACTTTTTGAAGGATAGTATCTTTGTTTATTTTTATATCCAACAGCACCTGCACCAATTCCTAAATACTCTTTATGTTGCCAATATCCATAGTTATGTTTTGATTGAAATTTTTCTGCTTTTGCAAAATTTGAGATTTCATATTGGCCAAATCCACTACTTTTTATATAATCAAATATCTCATAAGATAACTCTTCGTCATCTATTTTTACTTCTGATTTATTAAAGAATTTTGTACCTTCTTCAATCGTTAAACTATATGCACTTAAGTGTGTAATTGGTAAAGAAAATGCAGTATCAAAATCATCTTTTAAACTATCGAGTGTATCTCCTTGAACACCATAAATTATATCGCAGTTAATACCATTAAAACCTATACAATTTGCATTTTGTATAGCTGTTATAGCACTTTTATTATTATGCGAACGTCCAAGTAATTTTAGCTTATTATTATCAAAACTTTGCACTCCAAAACTTACTCTATTTACTCCTAAACTCTTCATACCTTCAAGCCATTTTTTAGATGCAGAATTTGGGTTTGCTTCAGAAGTAATTTCACAATCATCTTTTAAATATGGAGTAATTAATTCAAACACTTTTTCATACTCTTCAAATTTTACAGAACTTGGAGTACCTCCTCCAATAAAAACTGTTTCAAATTTTTCATTATTATCATCTAAATATTTTAATTCAGTTTCTAACTGTTTTACTAATGCTTTCATATAGTTATGTTTAAGATGAAATTTATCAGTGTAAGAATTGAATGCACAATAGTGACATTTGCTATCACAAAAAGGAATATGTATATATAAAAGCAACTTTTAATCCTATATTAATTATAATTTTGGGCTAATTATAAGGGAAAATATATTTATGACTGATAAAAAAGAAATAATACCTAATAAAAATGGTAAAAATTACAGACCGAATGTTGCAGCAATAGTACTATCAGCAAAATATCCTGAAAAGTGTGAAGTTTTTATAGCATCACGCACAGATGTTGATAATGCTTGGCAATTTCCACAAGGTGGAATTGATGAGGGAGAAACATCAAAACAGGCTTTATTTAGGGAACTAGAAGAAGAAATAGGAACAAATAAAGTGGAGATAATTGCACAATATCCTGAATGGGTTAGTTATGATTTCCCACCTGCAATTGCAAAAAAAATGCAACCTTATGATGGACAAATACAAAAATATTATTTAGTTAAACTCAAAAAAGGTGCAAAGATTAATATTAATACTGAGATACCTGAGTTTAGTGAATATAAGTTTGTAGCAACAAAAAATATATATGACTATATTACTTTTTTTAAAAGAACTGTTTACAAACAAGTTCTTAAATATTTTAGAAAAGAGGGTTATATTTAAAAAGGTTAGAAAAGAAAATGTTAAAAGTTTTAAAATTTGGTGGAACAAGTGTTGGTACTTTAGAAAGAATACAAAATGTTGCTAACATTATAAAGAAGATAAAAGATGAGGGTCACGATGTAATTGCAGTTGTTTCTGCAATGAGTGGTGAAACAAATAAATTAATAGAGTATGCTGAGAATTTTTCTAAATCTCCAAATAGATGTGAGATGGATATGCTTTTAAGTTCAGGGGAAAGAGTAACTTCTGCACTTTTATCAATTGCATTAAACGAGCAAGGATATAATGCAATTTCAATGAGTGGTAGACAAGCTGGTATTATTACAGATGAAGCTCATACAAAAGCTAGAATTGAAGGTATTAACACATCTTCAATGAAAAATGCTATAAAAGATGGAAAAATTATTGTTGTTGCAGGTTTTCAAGGTGTAACAGAAGAAGGAAGAGTAACTACACTTGGTAGAGGTGGAAGTGATTTGACTGCTGTTGCAATTGCTGGAGCTATTGATGCAGATGTATGTGAAATCTATACAGATGTTGATGGAATCTATACAACTGACCCAAGAATTGAACCTAAAGCAAAAAAACTAGATAAAATTTCATATGATGAGATGCTAGAACTTGCTTCATTAGGTGCTAAAGTTTTACAAAATAGATCAGTAGAGATGGCAAAAAAACTAAATGTAAACCTAGTATCAAGAAGTAGTTTTACACCGGAAATTGAAGGAACATTAATCACTAAGGAAGAGAATATTATGGAAAAACCAATCGTTAGCGGTATTGCATTAGATAGAAATCAAATTAGAGTTGGGTTATATGGAATCACTGATAGACCTGGCATTGCAGCATCAATTTTTACATCATTAGCTGATGAGAATATAAATGTTGACATGATAGTTCAAACAAAAGGGACTGATGGAAAAACTAATTTAGACTTTACAATTCCAACAACAGATTTTGAAGCTTGTAAAAAAGTAATGGCTAAATTTGACAATGAAGATTCAACTAGAATTGATTATAGTGATGAAATCTGTAAAGTATCTATCGTTGGTGTTGGTATGAAATCTCATACTGGTGTTGCATCAAAAGCATTTGCAACATTAGCAAAAGAGAATATTAATATCAGAATAATATCAACAAGTGAAATTAAAATTTCAATGATTATTTTAGAAAAATATGCAGAACTAGCTGTTAGAGCTCTACATGATGTTTATAATTTGGATAAATAATAGTGCAAGAATTTTTAAATTGGACAGTAGACATAATCAGGGAAGATAAACTTTTATCTCCTTGGTTAGAAGAAAAAAAATATGAATGGACACCTTTAGTATCTAAATCAATTGTAAATATATTAGAGAAAGGTTGTTCAATTATCATCATCACAGATAAAGAAAGAGATTGGTTTTTAGAGTATATTTTTACAAATATTAACTCACCAGCTCAAAATAGACCTTTTTTACCTTTTTATGATGGAAAAGGTTTTTATAAATATCTTGATGAAGTAAAATCGGAAGAGGATATCAATTATGTGAAAGATATGCTAAATATATCTTTTCCTAATGGATACTGTTTTTGGTATATTGGTAGAAGTCAAAATGTTAGGGCTATTATTCCAAAAGTTTCAAAAAACTCATTTCTTTGGCTTTTTGATGAAGAGATGCAAGATGCATTTAATTTAAGAAGTAAAGATGAAGCTTTAGATATGAAACTTTTACAAATGTTTAGACTTTACAATAAAACATTAAGTGCTGCACTATTTGCAGAGATAAATGTAGAGAATTAATGCTAAATTTGACAGATATTAAAGTAGAAGCTTCTACTATATTAATAGTAAATAGTATAGAAGAAACACTTTCATACCTTTTATCAATTTTGCCTACACATTCATCAAGAATCATTAAAAATGAAGAAAAAGATGAGTTTTTAATAGCGCAAGCAAACGCAGCAATAAAAGAAGCATATATCGCTTCAAACAGTAAAAAATATATTATATTATGTGGGAAAACTTTTAGAAGTGAAGCACAAAACTCTTTACTAAAAGTTTTGGAAGAGCCTCCTAAAAATATTGTCTTTATTATAGTTACAACAACTAAATCAACTATACTACCAACAATATTTTCAAGAATGCCACACAAATACTTGAAAAAATCAGAAGAATCTACATCTATTGATTTAGATTTAAAAAGATTGGATTTGAAAGATATTTACTCTTTTATAAAAGAGAATCAAAAGATTTCAAAGCAAGAGAGTAAAAATATTGTTCAATCAATGCTATATAAAGCAATGGAACAAAAAATTGAACTATCTAAAAAAGAGCTTGAAATATTTTCAAATTCAATTAAACTACTTGATTTAAACTCTAGACCAATAAATGTATTAACTTCTTTATTACTTACATTAGAACAAAGAGAAAATAAATGAGCAATTTTAAAACAAAAATAATGGGTATTTTAAATGCAAATGAAGACTCATTTTTTAAAAATAGTAGATTTGATGAAAAAGATGCAATTAAAAGAATCGAAACTCTAATTAATGATGGTGCTAAGATAATTGATATTGGTGCTGTTTCAAGTAGACCAGGAAGTTTACCTGTAAAGCCTGAAGTAGAATTAGAAAGAGTAAAAAATATTGCTGATTTGATATATTCAAATAAATTATATGAAAAAGCAAAATTTTCTATTGATTCTTATGAACCTTTAGTTATTGATTATGTGTTAAATAAAGGTTTTTCAATAGTAAATGATATTACTGGTTTACAAAATGAAGAAGTAATTAAACTTTGTGCAAAATATAATGCTGCAGCAGTAATAATGCATATGCAAAAAGACCCTACTTTAATGCAAGAAAATCCTGTATATGAAGATGTTGTACTTGAAGTAAAAGAGTTCTTAAAACAACAAGCTTTAAAAGCAGAATCATTTGGAGTAAAAGAGATAATATTAGATGTTGGTATAGGTTTTGGAAAAACATTAGAACATAATTTAAAACTATTAAAAAATTTAAGAGATTTTGAAGATTTGGGTTATGAACTGTTAATTGGTGCAAGTAGAAAATCAATGATTGATAAAATTGTACCTTCATCAATAGAACAAAGACTACCTGGAACTATTGCTGTACATTTAGAATCTATAAATAATGGTGCTTCGATTATTAGATGTCATGATGTAAAAGAGCATTATCAAGCAATTAAAGTTACTGAAGCTATAAAAGAGATACAATAAAATGTATCTCTTAAAGAATTTCATGTAATGTATTTGCTTTAGCCATCCATTTTTCTAATTCTTCATAATTTTCATCTTCTACCATTTTTCTTACTTTTTTCATATGTTCTTCAAATAAGTCAATTGATTTTAATAAATTCTTTCTATTTTGTTTAAAAATATCTGTCCACATTTTTGGACTTGATTTAGCCACCCTACTCATATCTTTAAATCCACCTGCTGCTAATGCAATAATAGATTTAGGATCTTCGTGTGACATTACTGTATTTGCAAGAGAAAATGATATTGCATGTGGTAAATGAGACATAAAACAAGCATGGATATCATGCTCATCTGCATTCATTACAACTATTCTCATTCCAATTCCTTGGAATATTCTTAGTGCTTTGTTTACATGAGTATTTTCATTTTTTTCTAAATTACATAAAACTACAGTATTACCTTCATATAATCCATCAATGGCAGCTTTAGGCCCTGATTTTTCCGTACCTGTCATTGGATGTGCAGGAATAAAGTTTTCCCTTATTTGTTCTGGGATATTTTCAACAATATACTCTTTTGTAGAACCCATATCTATAATAGTAGTTTTCTTATCTATATCCTGAAGAGATGGAAACATTTTAATTATTCCATCAACAGGAATTGCTAAAATAATTACATCAGATTCTTTTTTTAAAGTCTCTAAATCAACAATTTCATCTACTAAATTTAATTCTAAAACATCTTTTTTATTTTTTTCGTTATTTATATAACCTAAAACTTTTTTTGCAATTCCATACTTTTTTAGTGCTTTTGCTAAAGAACCACCCATTAAACCGAGTCCAACTATACCTATATTCAATTTTCTCACCTCATAAAATAATTGTTTGGTGTATTATATCTTAAAGATGCTATAAACTTAATTTAGATATATTAGCTACTTTAATTATAAATGTACTAAGGATTGATGTGAAAAAAAGACTTACATTACTATCAATAGCGTTAGCTTCATTACTTCACGCAGAACAAATCAACTCAATTGAATATATTAATTTAACTAAAATTTCGTCAAAAATTGCAGATGAAACTTTAGGATTAAAACCTGGTGAAGAGTTAGATGTTAATAAAGTAAATAAAGCCTTAAAAGAGTTTTATAAATTTGGTTATTTTGATGATATTAGCGTTAAAACAGAAAATGGAAAACTACAATTTATTTTCCAAGAAAAACCTTCTATTGCAAATTTAGAAGTAAATGGCTATAAATCAAGAGAAGAAGATATCGACAGTTTAAAAGCTCTAATGGGACTTAAAAAAGGTAGTATGTATTCTACACAAAGAGCTAAAAAAGCCAAGCAAGTTTTACTTTCTGAGTTAGAAAAAGACGGCTATATTAACTCTATCGTTGAAGTAGAAGTTGAGCCTATTACTCAAAGTTCAGTATCTGTAGTATTTAATGTTAACAAAGGTGATGAAATTGTAATCAAAAAAGTTAACTATGTAGGTGCAAATAAACTTGGTTCTAGTGATTTTGAAGATGTTACGGCAAATAAAGAAGAGGATTTTATCTCTTGGTGGTTTGGGCAAAATGACGGAGAGTTAAAACTTGATCAGCTTGACTATGAAAAACCAAGAATTAATGACCTTTATTTCCAAAATGGATATTTAGATGCAAAAGTTCAAGATCCATTTTTAAAAGTAGATTTTGCTTCAAATCAAGCAAGATTAGACTTCTTTATTAATGAAGGTGAGCAATATACAACTAACTCAATAAAAATTTATGTTGATGAATCAATTTTAAAATCAAAAGATTTATACCCAGAGTTAGAACTAAAAAAAGATAGAACTTTCAATATTGCTGATTTAAGAAAAGATGTAGAATTTATCAAAACAAAAATTTCAGATTTAGGTTATGCATTTGCACAAGTTAAATATGACATCAATAAAGATAAAAAGAATGCAAAAGCTGATATTGTTTTTAATGTAATCCCTGGAAAAAAAGTTTATATCAATGATGTAAAAATTTCAGGAAACTCAAGAACATTAGATAGAGTTATTAGAAGAAATATTTATTTAGCACCTGGAGATTTATTTAGCTTAACTGATTATAAAGATTCTATTTCAAAACTAAAAAGAACTGGATATTTTGATGATGTGCAAGTAGAACAAAAAAGAATTTCTGAAGATAGAATGGACTTAGCAGTAAAAGTTGTTGAAGCAAGAACTGGTAATATCATCTTAGGTGGTGGATATGGTTCTTATGATAAAATGATGATAAATGCTGCTATTAGTGATAATAATATTTTTGGTTCTGGACTTGGAGTATCTTTATCAACTGAACTTTCAGCAAGAGAATCTGATTTTACATTTAAATTAACAAACCCAGCAATAAATGATAGTAAATATAATGGTGATATCGAAATTCATAATGAAGATACTGAGATTGATAGAGACAACTATGAATTAGATAAAAAAACAGTTGGTTTCTCTGTTGGTTTAGGTAAAGAGTTCTTTAGAAACTTCTATGCAGGTGCTAGATATAGACTTGACTTTATTGATGAAAGTTATGATTATGATGATGACTTTAAAAAAGATGCATCAAAAGAATATTATGATGATACAGATTATATAACAAGTTCTATTACTCCATATATAAATTTCAATAATACTGATGATTTCTATTTACCAAGAAGTGGTATAAAAGCTGGTACTTCATTAGAAATTGCTGGATTAGGTGGAGATTCAAAATATCTAAAATCAAGTACATACTTTAAATATTTCTATTCATTAGAGGATGCATTTGATTTAGACTGGATTTTTAGATATAAAACAAGTTTAAAAATGATTATTGATAATGGTCAAATTAATCAAGGTGATTCTTTATACTTAGGTGGTCCAAAATCACTTAGAGGATTTAAATCATATGCATTTGGTCCAGATAATGATGATGGAATCAAAGAAGATCCATATAAAAGATTATATACAAACTCAGTAGAGATGAGTTTCCCTCTTGTTGCAAGCGCTAAGATGAGATGGGGAGTATTTTATGATTATGGGATGACAGGTGAAGATAGCTTTAGTCAAGTTACTAGATCTTCAACAGGTGCATTATTTGAATGGGTATCTCCTGTAGGACCTCTTCAACTTATTTTTGCACAACCAATTGATGATGAGTCAGGGGATGATACATCATCTTTTGAATTTTCTTTAGGAAGTAGTTTTTAATGGTTAAACCAATGAATATTGACAAAAGATTATCCAAAGAGGAAGCATTAGATTTAATTCAAAATGCTTCATTAACAGATCTTGGAAAATTAGCTAGTGAAAAAAAAGCACAATTACACCCTAAAAAAGTAACAACATTCGTAGTTGATAGAAATATCAACTACACAAATGTATGTTGGGTAGATTGTAAATTCTGTGCTTTTTACAGACATAAAAGGGATGAAGATTCATATGTTTTATCATATGATGAAATTGATAAAAAAATTGAAGAATTATTAGAGATTGGTGGAACACAAATCCTTATGCAAGGTGGAGTTCATCCAAATTTAAAAATAGATTATTATGAAGACTTAGTTGAACATATACATACAAAATTTCCACAAATTACACTTCATAGTTTTTCTGCAATAGAAATTTCATATATTGCAAAAGTTTCAAAAATAACAAAACTAGAAGTATTAAAAAGATTACAAGCAAAAGGATTAAGCTCTATTCCAGGTGCAGGAGCTGAAATTTTAAGTGATAAAGTTAGAGATATTATTGCACCTAAAAAAATCGATGTAGATGAATGGTTAGAAGTTCATAGACTTGCGCACTCAATTGGAATGAAAACAACTGCAACTATGATGTTTGGTACAGTTGAAACTGATGAAGAAATAATTGAACATTGGGATAGAATAAGACAATTACAAGATGAAACTGGTGGATTTAGAGCATTTATTATGTGGTCTTTTCAAAGTGCAAATACAAAACTTAAAGATGAGATTCCTGATTTAAAACCACAATCATCAAATAGATACTTAAGACTTCTTGCTGTATCAAGACTATTTTTAGATAATTTCCCTAACATTCAAAGTTCTTGGGTAACTCAAGGGTCTTACATAGGTCAATTAGCCTTAAAATTTGGTGCAAATGATCTTGGAAGTACTATGATGGAAGAGAATGTTGTAGCAGCAGCAGGAGCAACAAATTGTATGAATCAAGATGAGATGATTGCTCTTATTAAAGATGTGGGAGAAAATCCTGCAAAAAGAAATACTGCTTATGAGATAATTGAGAGGTATTAAAATCAAATTATGAAAGCAAAAAAACTATTTAAATGTGTTATTACACTATTTAGTTTGCAAGGAATTTTAATGAGTGCACAAATTAAACATATAAATATTAATAATGTTGAAGTGCCTGTTATTTTTGAAAAACAAACAAGTTTACCAATTTTAAATTTACAATTAGTTTTTCAAAATTCAGGTTCAATTCAAGATAATAAACTTAATGGAATTGCCTCCTTTTCGGCAAAATTATTAAATGAAGGTACGAAAAAGCTTGGCTCAACTAAATTTGCTTCAAAATTAGAGAGTAATGCAATTTCACTAAATGCAACTTCTGGTTTTGAGACTTTTGTTATTGAACTTTCTTCTTTAAAAGAAGTTAACAATAAAGCTTTTAATTATTTAGAAGATTTATTAAAAGATCCAAACTATGATAAAAGTGTAGTTGAAAAGATAAAAACAATTCAAATTGGTTCTTTAAAAAGAAAACAAAATGATTATGATTATGTTGCTAAAAATCAATTAAAAAAAGTTTTATTTAAAGATACACCATTGGAAAACCCTTCAAGTGGTACAATTGAGTCTATTTCTAAAATAAAACTATCAAATATAAAAGATTTTATATCAAATACATTCAATCTATCAAATTTGATTATTGTTGCAGGTGGTGATGTAAAATATTCTGAAATTGAATCAAAACTAAAAGAAGTTTTAAAAAATTTACCAACTGGTAAGAAAAGAGAACTTAAAAGTTTTGAAATTACAGCAAAACCAACAACAAAAGAGTTATTAAAAGATACTCAACAAGCATATATCTATTTTGGAAGTAAATTTAATGCAAATCCAACAAATAAAGATAATTATATGGCAAAAGTTGCCTCTTTTATTTTAGGTGGTTCTGGATTTGGTTCAAGACTTATGGAAGAGATAAGAGTAAAAAGAGGTTTAGCTTATAGTGCTTATGGATATGTTTCTATCAATAAATCACACTCTTATTTTACAGGTTATTTACAAACAAAATTAGAAAGTGCTAAAGAAGCTAAAGAGTTAGTTTCTAAAATTGTTGATGAGTTTGTTCAAAAAGGTGTAACACAAGATGAATTAGATTCTGCAAAGAATTTCTTACTTGGAAGTGAACCACTAAGAACAGAAACATTAGCACAAAGACTAGGAAGAGCTTTTAATCTTTATTACAAAGGATTAGAGCAAGATTATCCTAAAAAAGAATTAGAAAAAATTCAAAATTTAAAATTAGATGATTTAAATGATTATATTAAATCTCATAAAGAGATTATTAATTTATCATTTTCAATTGTAAGGAAATAAATTGTTAAGAATTGCCCCAAGTTTAACTGGAGACATGCAAATAAATGACTTAAGAGTTGCTCTATTTAATTTTATTATGTCAAAAAAATTAGATGAAGAACTTTTAATTAGAATAGAAGATTTAGATAAAGAGAATTTTATTGAAGGAAAAGACAAGGAGATTTTAGAACTTTTAAATCTTTTTTCAATAGATTATACAAGAGTATTATATCAAAGTAGTAATTTCAAATATTATCAAAAACTTGCAATGCAGTTAATGGGACAAAAAAAAGCTTTTGCTTGTTTTTGTAGTGATGAAAAACTAGAAGAATTAAAACAAGATGCAATAAAAAACAATAAACCTGTTGTTTATGATGGTTTTTGTGAAAAGTTATCTGATGAAGCAGTATTAGAAGTTAATGCTCCTTTTACTGTTAGAATAAAAAGACCAAATGATAATATTAAATTTGATGATTTAATAAAAGGAACATTAGATTACTCTTCTGATGATGTAGACTCATTTGTTATTTTAACTCATGATAAGAATCCTACTTCTAATTATGCTTGTGCAATTGATGATATGTTATATGATATTTCATTTGTTATAGATACAGAAGATAAAATTTCAAACACTCCTAAACAGATTCATATTAGAAACTCTTTAGGTTATAGTAAAAAAATAGATTATCTTCATTTACCAAAAATAGAGGTACAAGATGAGATTTCTATAAAAAGTCTTATTGAAGAAGGTTTCTTACCTGCAGCAATTGCAAATTACTTAGTATTATTAGGTAATAAAACACCAAAAGATATTTTTACTTTAGAAGAAGCAATAGAGTGGTTTGATACTAAAAATATTTCAAAAAGTAGTGTTGTATTTGATATTGAAAAGTTAAAAATGATAAATAAACAGCATTTAGAATCAATTGATGAATTAAGACTTTCTAAATTATTAGGATTTGCAGATACAGATATTGGTAAATTGGGAAAACTATTTTTAGAAACTTGTAGTACATTAAAACAAATAAAAGAGAGAATTGATTTAATTTTTTCTAAAAAAGAGAGAATTGATGAATTTCAAGAAGAAACTACAAAAATTATAGATTGTCTTAAAAAAGCACCTTTTATTAATGATTATGCTGAATTTGAAGAATATATCTCAAATGTAACAAATCTTAAAGGTGAAGCATTATTAAAACCTTTATACTATGTTTTTACAGGTACTAATAATGGTCCTAAGTTAAATGATATTTATCCATTAGTTAAAAATTATATAGGAGAGATAATAAAATGATAGATGCTTTATTAAGTTCTTTTTTTACAGTAGTATTAGGAATAATTTTTCTTTATAAATGGGTTATCATTATTTCAGCAATTTTGTCATGGGTTAGACCAGATCCATACAATCCAATAGTTCAAATGTTATATAGATTAACAGAACCTGCTTATGCTCTTATTAGAAGAGTAATTCCTACAGTATTTGGAGGAATGGATTTAGCACCAGTTATTCTTATTTTTATTCTAATATTTTTAGAAACATTTCTTAGTAAACTATTTATGGGAATGATGTAATAATATGAGAGGAACACTTTTTTCATTAATTTTAGCTAGTATATTATATGCTGATAACTCTGTTGTTAATAAAAATAGTAGTTCCTCTTTATCTAATGAGAATTTAAAAAAAGAGTTTAAAGTAACATTAGATTGGTTAAAAGATAAACCAAAATCAATAACAAAAGATTTCTATATTTTACAATATTTAAAAGAGGATATAACTTCAAAAGAGGCTTTAGATGCCTTAAGTATGGTAAAATATGTAAATAATAAGATTTTTTTTGAATTTGCTAAGAAATTTAAAAATGATGAAACTTTAGCTGTTGCTCAATGTATGAGTGCAAGTGCAAAAGAGTTAGTATCTACATATGATGATTGTATAAAAGTAGGATTAAGTCTTTATAAAGCGACTACCCTATCACAAACGCAATTAAATCAGACAATTCAATTAGTTCAAGATAGATATTCAGAATTTGCTCAACAACTAAAAATCATATCTTCTTCTATTCCTTTTACAAAAGTTATTTCAACATCTGTTGATAACTTTTATGAAATTTATCTAAATGTTGGTAATAAATTTAGAATTGATTATTTAAATTATAAGCTTCCTAAAAGTACTATTTCAAAAGTAAAAGATGATAGAAGATTTGAAAGACTTATAAAATACTCAATTACAAATCCTAAATTAGATTTATTAAGTAAATCATTTTTAAATATAGAAGATAAAGGTTTTTCTTCAGATACCTCTTTTTATCTAGCATTAAATGAACTAAATAATAATAATTTTGATAAAGCACTACAATATTTAGATAATGCTTATAAAAAAGCATATTCACAAGAATTAAAAAATAAAGTTTTATTTTGGAAATATCAAGTAACTTTTGATAATAATTATCTTGAACAATTATCTAACTCAAATCACATTGATTTGTATGCATTATATGCAAAAGAGTTATTAAATAAAAAATTGCCTGAAATAAAATATGATATTGCGTTACAACATAATGAAATATCTAAATTTGATACTTCAAATCCTTTTTTATGGCTAGATGTTTTAAAAAATAGTAAAGATTTAGATAAACAGAAAGTTGATTATTATAAATCTATTTTTACTGATGAAAAAACTAAACCTTATTTAGCTTATATTTTAAATAAATATCATAAATATCAAGATAATTTTTATTTATTGCCATATAAAGAGTACTTAAAAGAGTATCCAATAAATAGACAAGCATTAGTTTATTCTCTTGCAAAACAAGAAAGTAAGTTTATACCCTCTTCTATTTCTACTTCTTATGCACAAGGTGTAATGCAAATAATGCCTTTTTTAAGTAAAGTAATAGCAAAAAGATTAGATGAGAAATATGATATTTTTAAACAGTTTGATGCAAAAACAAATTTAAAATATGCAAATTATCATTTAAATAATTTAGAAAAGAATATTACAAATCCACTTTTTATTGCATACTCGTATAACGGTGGATATGGATATTTTAAATCATTAAAGAAACAAGGTTTATTTGTAAAAAAAGGTTTTTTTGAGCCATTTATGAGTATGGAGTTGATTTCTTATGATGAGACAAGAGAATATGGGAAAAAAGTTTTAACAAACTATTACATATATATGAATCATTTAGGTAAGAAGAATAGTTTTAAACTATCTTCTATTTTTGAAAACCTAATTGAATAGTATCTAAATCATTTGTAACTTCAATTTGTTTATTTCTTGCATCATTATTTTGAGCTTTTTCTTCTTCTAATTTATTTTTTAACTCTACAATTTTTTCAAGACCTTTGTTGTTAACTAATCTTAAATTTAAAGTATATCCATCTTGTTTTGGAAAATGGAAAATATAATAATTCCCCCATGGATTTTTAATAGGTAATGATTTTACAAGTAAAGATTTAGCATCTAAAATATATGGTTTTGCTAGAGGTTTATCATCATTTAACATAACTTGATACCCATATTTTCTAAAATCTTGTTCTTTTTCATTAACAAAATAAACACCAATTATAAAACTCTCAATTCCTTTATCAAAATCTTTGTGAACAGGATTTAAATAAGTAGCAAAAAATTGAATTTTTGGTTCATTTTCTACAATAATATCAGTTTTCTTTGTATATTGTAAAGCACTAGGATTTAACTGCGTATCTTCAAAGTTAGTTAACGCTTGATTTTTAGCACACCCACTAAAAAATATTGCGGCAGCACATGAAATAGCTAAAAAGATTTTTTTCATTATTTATTTATCTCCAATTTAATTTAATGACATTTTACACTAAACATACTTTAACCATCATTTGGATAAAATCCAGCCTATGATGAAAAAGATTTTTAAAAAACATGCCGTAGCTTTTTCTGGTCCTTCAAATAGTGGAAAAACTACATTAATAGTAAAAGTATCAAATATTTTGCAAGATAGAGGTTATAAAGTTTGCATAGTAAAACATGACCCTAAAGATAAAGCAAGATTTGACACTCCAGGAAAAGACAGTGATAAATTCACACAAACTGGTGCAGATGTAGCAGTAGTTTCACCTAATAGAACGACGCTATTCAAACAAGATACTTCATCGATTGATGAAATTATTAAAATGTTTGATGAATTTGATTATTTATTAGTTGAAGGATTAAAAACACTACCTCTTCCTAGAATATCTATTTTTAGAAATTCTTTAGATGAATCATATTTTAAAGTTACTAATGCAATAGCTTTTGATAGCTCTATTAATAGTAATGATATCCCAAACAATATAGATAAACTTGATTTAAATAATCCAGAACAGATAATTGACTGGATTGAAAAAAATTCAAAGAGAGTATAATTATGACAGAAATTTTTGATGCAATAAAAAAATCTGCAATTGAAATAAAAAATTTAATAGAAACAGGCGATACTGGTAAAAGTACACATGAAAACTCTACAGGAGATACTCAATTAAAACTTGACATTGCAAGTGATGAAATAATTGAAGATATTTTCAAAGATGTACCTTCAATCAAAGCTATTGTAAGTGAAGAACAAGAAGCAATAGTACCTTTACACGAAGATGGTAAATATTTAATAGCATATGATCCTTTAGATGGTTCATCATTAGCTGATGTTAATTTATCAGTTGGTTCAATTTTTGGAATATATGAGAATGAGTTTAATGGTAAAAATATTGTAGCTTCGGTTTATGTAGTTTATGGACCAAGAGTAGAATTAGTAATTGCTACTACTGATGTTAAAATGTATAGATTAATAAATAATGAATTTAAATTTATGCAAGATATCAAATTAAATGAAAAAGGTAAGCTAAATGCTCCAGGTTCAACTCAAAATTGTTGGGCACCTTATCACAAACAATTAATTGATGATATTTTTCAAGATGGTTATAGATTAAGATATTCAGGTGGAATGGTTCCTGATTTACACCAAATATTATTAAAAGGTGGAGGACTTTTCTCTTACCCTGGAACTACTGATAGACCAAAAGGTAAATTAAGACAATTATTTGAAGTATTTCCATTTGCATTTGTATATGAAAAAGCTAATGGACAAGCAATTGATGGTTTTGATAGAGTACTAGACGTAGAAACTACTCATATTCATGATACAAGCCCTTGTTTTTTTGGGTCAAATGAAGAGATAAATAGAGTTAAAAAAGTTTATAAAGAAAATGCAAGAAAATAATTCAAACGAAATAGTAATAGATGAATGGGAACTTAAGCTTGATGCTGCTTTAAAAGAGTTAAAGCAATGCCAAACGAGTAAAGAGTTAAACTCATGCTCTCCTTGTTCTTTATTTTTTGAGTGTGAATTAAGAAAAAAATATATTTTAGCTGTTTATGAGTCTATGAACAAAGGCTCAGGCGGTGGATTTGAATTTTAATTAAGAGGTAAAAAATGGAAGAAACTTGTAAAAATGTATATATCACAACACCAATTTATTATGTAAATGACGTAGCACATATTGGACATGCATATACTACAATAATTGCAGATATGCTTGCTAGATATTCTAGACTTACTGGACACAATACATACTTTTTAACAGGTACAGATGAGCATGGACAAAAGATTGCTCAAAGTGCTGAGGCAAGAGGAAAAACACCAAAAGAGTATGCAGATGAAGTTTCAGGTAAATTTAGAGCATTATGGGATAATTTTGATATTTCATATGATAAATTTATAAGAACTACAGATGAAGAACACAAACTAGGTGCACAAAAAGCATTTGAAAAAATGTACAACAAAGGTGATATTTATAAAGGTGAGTATGAAGGTTTTTATTGTGTATCATGTGAAACTTTCTTTACTGAAAAACAACTAATAGATGAACAATTTTGTCCAGATTGTGGTAAACCTACTTCAATAGTAAAAGAAGAGAGTTTTTTCTTTAAACTATCAAAATATGAAGATAGATTATTAAAATGGTATGAAGAAAATGAAGATTGTATTTTACCTAGATCTAAAAAGAATGAAATTGTTAACTTTGTAAAAAGTGGATTAAGAGATTTATCTATTTCTAGAACATCTTTTGAATGGGGTGTTAAACTTCCAGAAGCAATAAATGAACCAAAACATGTTATGTATGTTTGGCTAGATGCACTTATTAACTATATCTCTGCACTAGGATATGGAAGTAATGAAGAAAAATTTGAATTTTGGCCTGCAAGTGTTCATTTAGTAGGTAAAGATATTTTAAGATTCCATGCAATTTATTGGCCAGCATTTTTAATGAGTTTAGAATTACCTCTTCCAAAACATATTGCTGCTCATGGATGGTGGACAAGAGATGGTGAAAAAATGTCTAAGTCTAAAGGTAATGTTGTTGATCCAAAACAAGTTGCAGATGCTTATGGTTTAGATGCATTTAGATACTTTATGTTAAGAGAAGTACCTTTTGGACAAGATGGAGATTTTTCTCAAAAAGCTTTAATTGATAGAATAAACTCTGATTTAGGAAATGATTTAGGAAACTTACTAAATAGAATTTCTGGTATGAGTGGTAAATATTTTGATTTTAAAGTATCGTCAGTTGATGTAGAAAAATATCATGCAAAAGAGTTAGAAGAAGTAAATGCTATTTTAGAGAATGTTGAAGAACTTATTTTTAATATGCAAATAAATAGATTTTTAGAAGAGTTATGGAAAGTTCTTACTATTGCAAATAAAGCAATTGGTGATTATGAACCTTGGACAAAAATGAAAGAGGGAAAAACTGAAGAAGCAATGGCATTAGTTGCACTTATTACTAATATAATGGCAAGAGTTTCTGTGTTATTACAACCAGTTATGCCAGAAAAAATTGCAAAAATTGCTACTTCTTTAGGAATTGAGATTAATACAGAACTTTATAATAAAATAATAGTAAACAAAGAGTTATTATCTGATACTGTTATTACTAAAGTTGACCAATTATTCCCAAGAGTTGAAGAGCCATTAATAGAGCAAGCTCCAGAAGCTAAAACTGAAAAATCTCAAACAGAAAAAGAGACAAATAAAGAAGAAGAACCTGATAATTTAATCACTATTGATAAATTTTTTGAAACTACTATAAAAGTTGGGACAATTGTAGAAGCACAAGAAGTTCCTAAATCAAAAAAATTACTTAAATTACAAGTTGACTTAGGTGAAGGAAAAAATAGACAAGTTCTTGCAGGAATTAAAGAGTACTATTCTGCTGATGAACTTGTTGGAACTCAAGCTTGTGTTGTAGCAAATCTTAAACCTGCTAAATTAATGGGTATGCTAAGTGAAGGTATGCTTTTAGCAGCTAAAGATGAAAATGGTTTATGTTTAGTTAGACCAGAAAAAACAAAAATTTCAGGGACAAAAATAAGCTAGTGAAAGTATCATCAATTATTGATATAACAGATGGAGAAGTTTTAAACTCTCCATCAATCTCTTTTATTTATAATATAAAACAATGTGCATCCAAAGTTAAAGAAGGTGATTTATTTGTTGCAAAAAATCCAAATGATATTCAACTTGCAATAAATAATGGTGCATTTGCAATCCTTGTTGATTCTTATATAACTGTTACTGATTTTGAAATTGCATGGATAAAAGTTGATAATTTAGATGAAGCAATAATAAAATTAATTAGATTTAGATTATCAAGTTATGATTTAAAAGTTTTTTCTTGTGATGAAATTACTTTTAATTATATAAAATATTTAAAACCTCTAAATAAAACTGATTTAAAATTAATTGAAAGTATTGATGATGCACTTAAAGTTTTAGATGATATTGAAATAAATAATATTTTAATATTTAAAAATGCACCTTTTATGAATAAACTTTATCCTCAAAACTCTACAATAGAATTTGCAGATACAAAAAAATTAAAAAATATAATTCAACATACAATTTTTGAAACATCTTTTACTTATAATGACCTATTTTTTCAAAAAGTAAGAGTTCCTAAAATATATATAGATAAATTTTTAACTGCATTTGATTTTCTTGATTGTGAGTTGGATTTTTCAAAATTAAAAAATTGTGAATTACTACGACCTATTTTTGTAGATAGATTTATAAATCAAGTTGAATTTGGTAAAAGTAACAAATTTTTAATCTTACAAAATAATTTATCATTAATTGAAAATGAGATTTTATATCTTAAAGAAAATTTTAAATACGGTAAAATAATATTTTTATGCAAAAAAGAGATAAATAATTTTTATGCAAAACAAAATATTATAGAAAAAGAAGAAGATATAAAAGAGTTTCTAAAATCTAACAATTTCAATGCTGCATATTTAATTGGATATAAATATGAAAAACTAAATGAATTGCTAGATTCAGAAGATATGCAAACTACCCTACTTTTCTAATATACAAGTCCAAAAGAACCTACAACTTTTCCTAATAAGTTAATCTCTTGATTGCTTAAAACTTGTTTTGGATAATCTTTATTATCAGAAATAATATCAAGGTTACCATCAACTCTTTGTTGTATTCTTTTTACAAAAAGACCATGAACTGTTGTAAATGCAAAAATTCCTTCTCTTTTTATATCTTTTTTTGTTTTATCTAAAAATATAATATTTCCAGAATTTAATGATGGCTCCATAGAATCTCCAATTACATTAATTGCATCTATATTTTTTAAATTTTCTTTTCCACCTAACATATTTATAAAATATTCTGGAACTTCTAGATTTTGAGAATTATCACTATCTTCATAGGCACCACCACCAGCACTTACTCTAATATCTGGATAATATTTTATCCAATATTTGTCAGTTGAATCTAATAATGAGTTAGGATTTTGATTGTAAAGTAACCAGTTTATTGATATCTTCTTTTTTGCACAAAAATCCAAAATATTTTGATATGGAATTTTTCCTCTATTTTTCATAGTTGCAAAATTTGCTTGTGATAAATCAAGCTCAGTAGCAACATCTTTATCAAAAACCTTACCAGATTTACCGTCTGCGCTAATAACATCTTTCAATTTTTCAATAATTTCATTAACAAAAAGCATTAAAACTCCTAAATTTGTAACTTAATGTAATTATATTACAAATTGAAATATTTTTCAATAGATTTTTAAAAAAATATTATAATTTTGTAATATTTATACAAAAGGAACATAAAATGGGAGAAAAAGTTTATAATATTAGTAGTTTTGTAATAGATTTGTTATATAAAGTTGACATTATTATATATAAATTTGGAGAAAAAGTTTTATAATAGATTAATTATCTAAGAAAATACAAAAGTTTCTATAAAATGTGGCTATTTATAAATTTTAATAAAGGTACTTTAATATAAAATTGTACTTACAAATTACAGTGGTAACCACGGAGAGTAATATGGAACATAATATGATAATAGAAGCATTGAAATTTATGGTATTAGGAATGGGAGTTGTATTCTCATTTTTAATTATTATGATTTTCGTGTTAAAGGGTCAAGCGGCCTTAATAAGTAAATATTTTCCTGCAAAGGAAAAACAGCCCCCTAGTAAACCGCAGGCAACTCAAGCAACTGCTACTTCAGATTCTGCTAAAGTAGCTGCTATAATAGCTGCAGTTCAACATCACAAAAATCTCAAAGGTTAATATATATGGCGAAGAAACACATTGATGTCATGGATACTACTTTTAGAGATGGATTTCAATCTGTCTTTGGTGGTAGAGTTCTAATGGAGGATTTCTTTCCAGCAGTTGAAGCTGCGAAAGATGCTGGTATAACTCATTTTGAGTTTGGTGGAGGAGCAAGATTTCAATCTCTGTTCTTTTATTTAAGAGAAAATGCATTTGATATGATGGACAAATTTAGAGAACTAGTTGGTCCAGAAGCAAATCTTCAAACACTTGCAAGAGGAATAAACACTGTTATGCTTGACACAGGTTCTAGAGAACTTGTTGATATGCACGCAAAAATGTTTGCAAAACATGGTGTTACTACAATCAGAAATTTTGACGCTTTAAATGATGTACAAAACTTAGAGTATTCTGCAGAATGTATTAAAAAATATGGATTAAATCACGAAGTTGTTGTTACATTAATGGACTTACCTCCAGGATGCGTTGGAGCTCATGATGTTGCTTTTTATGAAAAAACTTTAAGAAATATTCTTGATAGCGGTATTGCATATGATTCAATCTGTTTTAAAGACGCTTCAGGAACAAGTTCTCCACAAAAAGTTTTTGAAACTATTAAAATGGCAAGAAAACTAGTTGGAAAAGATACTCACATTAGATTACATACTCACGAAACAGCTGGTGTTTCTGTTGCTTGTTATTTAGCAGCACTTGAAGGTGGTGCAGATGGTATTGACTTAGCTGCAAGTCCTGTAAGTGGTGGTACTTCACAACCAGATATTCTTACTATGCTTCATGCAGTAAAAGGGAAAAATTATGATTTTGGTCTTGATGTAGAAAAAGTATTAAAATATCAAGAAGTATTAAACAACTGCTTAAAAGACTATTTCATTCCACCAGAAGCTACACAAGTTTCACCATTAATTCCTTTCTCACCAATGCCAGGTGGAGCATTAACAGCAAATACGCAAATGATGAGAGATAACGGGACTTTAGAAAAATTCCCTCAAGTTATTAAAGCTATGAGAGAGGTTGTAGAAAAAGGTGGTTATGGTACATCTGTAACTCCAGTTTCACAATTTTATTGGCAACAAGCTTACGCAAACGTTATGTTTGGACCTTGGAAACAAATTGCTCCTGGATATGGGAAAATGGTATTAGGATACTTTGGTAAAACTCCTACAGAACCAGATCCAGAAGTTGTTAAATTAGCTTCTGAAAAATTAAAATTAGAACCTACTACTGAAAATCCTTTAGATATTGCAGATAGAGATGAGAGAAAAACTATGGCATTCTGGGAGAAAAGGTTAAAAGAAGAAGGTTTAGAAACTTCAGAAGAAAATATTTTCATTGCAGCTGCTTGTGATGAAAAAGGTATTACATTCTTAAAAGGCGATGGTCCTTTAAATATTAGAAAAACTACAAAAAATGATGTTTGTGAAAATGATAAAGTATGTGAAAAGGGAGAAAATAAAAATATGAGTAATGCAACTGGTAATTATACTGTAGTAGTTGATGGACAAAAATTCAATGTAACAATAGCAGAAGGTGATGCGGATATCCAAATAACACCTGTAGCTGCACAAGCTAAAACTGAATCTGTAGCACCTGCTGCAACTTCAGCATCTGGTGAAGAAGTTCCTGCAGCTGTAAATGGTACTGTTTGGAAAGTATTAGTAAAAGAAGGTGAAAAGGTTGAAAAAGATCAAAAAATCATGATTTTAGAAGCAATGAAAATGGAAATTGATATTAATGCACCAGTTGCAGGTACAATTTCTAAAATCTTAGTTTCTCAAAGTGAAGCTGTTGATGAAGGACAACCTTTAGCTATTATTAGCTAATAATGGAGTAATAATGAAGAAAAGTCTATTTATTTCAATATTTGTTTTTCTTATGAGTATTTGCAGTGTTAATGCACTTGCAAATACTGATGCACATGAAGTAACAAATAAAGTTGAACAAAAAAGTTATGAAGCAAGGACGTTAACAGACCTTATTCAATCTTTTTATAAAACTACAGGTCTAAATGCAATAGTTAATCCAAAAGATGGTGTAAAAGATTCACATGGAAATAATATGACTCTATTCGCTCAAAGCGGTGGTAGAGTTATTATGATTATTATTTGTTTCTTACTATTTTATTTAGCAATCAAAAAAGGTTTCGAACCTCTATTATTATTACCTATTGGATTTGGTGGTATTCTAGCAAATATTCCTATCGCGAATATTGCAGGTCCTCATGGAATGCTAGGTATTATTTATGATATGGGGATTTCAAACGAATTCTTCCCACTTCTTATTTTTATGGGTGTAGGAGCTATGACAGACTTTGGTCCTTTATTAGCAAATCCTAAAACTGCACTTCTTGGTGGTGCTGCACAATTTGGTATTTTCGGTTCTTTAGTAGGTGCTGTTATACTTTCTCAATTTGTACCAGGAATTGATTTTACATTACAACAATCAGCAGCTATTTCAATTATCGGTGGTGCTGATGGACCAACATCAATCTTTATTGCTTCTGCTTTAGCTCCTGAATTATTAGGTGCAATTGCTGTTGCTGCTTATTCATATATGGCGTTAGTACCAGTAATTCAACCTCCAATTATGAAAGCTTTAACAACAGAGCAAGAAAGAAAAATCAAAATGACTTCTATGAGAAAAGTTTCTAAATTAGAAAAAATTGTTTTCCCATTAGTTGTTTTAGTGTTAACTTTACTAATTTTACCAGATGCTTCTCCTCTTATTGGAGCGCTTTGTTTTGGTAATTTTGCTAAAGAATCAGGAGTTGTTGAGAGACTTTCTGATACAATGCAGAATTCATTAATAAACATAGTTACAATTTTCTTAGGACTTGGTGTGGGTTCTAAGTTAGCAGCAGAACAATTTCTTGTTGCAGAGACTATGGGAATAATGGTAATTGGATTAGTTGCGTTCGCTGCGGGAACAGCTGCAGGATTAATTATGGCTAAACTAATGAATAAATTTAGTTCAAAAGATAATCAAATTAACCCACTAATTGGTGCTGCTGGAGTTTCTGCTGTACCGATGGCAGCAAGAGTTGTTAGTAAAGTTGGTCAAAAAGAAGACCCTTCAAATATTTTACTAATGCATGCAATGGGACCAAATGTTGCTGGTGTAATCGGTTCTGCGGTTGCTGCTGGTGTACTTTTATCAATTTTTAAATAATAAAATAAATAATAGTAGGAAAGAGTATAAAAAATGCCTGAAATTAAAAATTCACTTGGACTTGAAAACGTAGGAAAAGTGTACAGAAATCTAGATGTTGATACGTTAATTACTCATGCAGTAAATAATGAAGGTGCAAAAGTTTCATCAACTGGTGCACTGATGATTGATACTGGTATCTTTACTGGAAGAAGCCCTAAAGATAAATTTTTTGTAAATCAAGACCCATCAAATAAATATATTTCATGGGGTGAGATTAACCAACCTGTTACTAAAGATGTATATGAAGACTTACTTGTTAATTCAAAAAAACAACTAAGTAACAAAGATCTTTATGTAACTGATGTTTATTGTGGTGCTAGTTTAGATAGTAGAAAATCAGTAAGATTTATTACTGAAGTTGCGTGGCAAGCACATTTTATTCAAAATATGTTTATTGTTCCACAAACACAAGAAGAGTTAGATAATTTTAAACCAGAATTTACAATTTATAATTCTTGTAAAACAATTGACAAATCTTATGTAAGTCATAATTTACATTCTGAAGTTTATGTTGTTTTCAATGTAGAAGAAAATTGTGCAATTATTGGTGGAACATGGTATGCTGGTGAGATGAAAAAGGGAGTTTTCTCTATGATGAACTACTGGCTTCCATTAGAAGGAAAATTATCAATGCATTGTTCTGCAAATATTGGTAAAGATGGTGATACTGCACTATTCTTTGGACTTAGTGGAACAGGAAAAACAACACTTTCAACAGATCCAAATAGAGCTCTAATTGGTGATGATGAACATGGTTGGGATGATAATGGTATTTTCAACTTTGAGGGAGGTTGTTATGCTAAAGTTATCAACTTAGATAAAGACTCTGAACCAGAAATCTATAATGCAATCAAAAAAGGTGCTATTTTAGAAAACGTTGTTTGTGATGAAAATGGTGAAGTTGATTATAAAGATGCTAGTAAAACAGAGAATACTAGAGTTTCTTATCCAATTGAACATATTGAAAACCATGCACCAACAATGAGTGGTGGACATCCAAGCAATATTATTTTCTTATGTGCAGATGCATTTGGTGTTTTACCTCCAGTTGCAAAACTTACAAGAGATCAAGCTATGTATTATTTCTTAAGTGGTTATACTGCAAAAGTTGCAGGAACTGAAAGAGGAATTACTGAGCCTGTTGCTACATTCTCTTCTTGTTTTGGAGAAGCATTTTTACCTCTAAATCCTACAGTTTATGCTGAATTATTAGGTGAGAAAATAGACAAACACAATGTTAATGTATTCTTAGTTAACACTGGATGGACTGGTGGTCCTTATGGAATTGGTTCAAGAATGAGTATTAAAAATACAAGAGCTTGCATCAATGCTATTTTAGATGGTTCTATCAATAATTCAGATTTTGAAGTTTTACCATACTTTAATTTATCTATTCCAAAAACTTTAGCAGGAGTTGATACAGAAGTATTAAATCCTAGAAATACTTGGGAAGATAAACAAGCATATGATGAAATGGCAAAAAAATTAGCTGGAATGTATATTGATAATTTCAAAAAATATTTAACACTTGAAAGTGAATTTGATTTTACTGCGGCAGGTCCACAAGTATAATTAACTGATAAGAGGATTAAGTTCCTCTTATTAAAAAGAGTAAGAATTACTCTTTCTTACCCTTCTATTTGAATCTCTTCTTGTATTTCTAATCCAAAACCTTGTAAACCTACAAATGAATGTTTTCCACCACTTGTCATAAGTTTTACTTTTTTGATATTTAAACTATTTAAAATTTGTGCACCAATACCATAATCTTTTTGTGATTCTTTTCTTGATTTCCCATCACTTAAGAAAATTAAAATACCACCTTTAGATTCTAAGAAATTGATAGTTTTTAACATTGAATTTATTTTATCACTATTCATGAAAAGTTCAATATCAGGAATTACTGTATGAAATTTAACATGAGAAACATCTTCTAATTCTTTAAAAATAATTGCAGTATGAATATTTCCTAAATGGTCTTTAAAATCTTTTTTAATTACACTAGAATTAAAAAATTTAGTTTGTTCAGAATGAACCTCTTCTACTAATTTTTCATGAGAAAGTCTATACTCTACTAAATCAGATATGTATATTTGTTTTAGTTTGTGTTTTTTTGCAAATTTATCTAAATCATCTCTTCTTGCCATTGTTCCATCATCTTTCATGATTTCACAAATTACAGCTTCCCCATTAAAGCCTGCTAATTTACATAAATCTAAACTTCCTTCTGTATGTCCTGTTCTTACCAAAACTCCTCCATCTTTTGCAATCAATGGAAAAATATGTCCAGGTCTTACTAATTGTTGAGCTTTTGATACTGGATTTGCTAATATTTTAATTGTATCATCTCTCTCCCCTGCACTAATTCCTGTTGCTGCATCTACTGCATCTACTGATACTGTAAAAGCTGTTTCATAAGATGAAGTGTTTGATTCAACCATAGGATTTAATTCAAGTTTATTTGCTGTTTCTTTTGTTACAGATACACAAATTAAACCTTTTGCATGAGATGCCATAAAGTTTACTTTATCAGGAGTACTCAATGCAGCTGCATAAACTAAATCTCCTTCATTTTCTCTATCTTCATCATCTAACATGATAACCATGTTACCTTTTCTTATCTCTTCTATTGCTTCTTCTACTCTTTTTGTTGCTGACATAATTTCTCTTTTTTAATAAAATTTATTTATATATTTTAAATTATATCAAAAAATTTGAAAAAATAGATAAAGTTACCCTTGACAAAGATGACTTTTTCTACTATAATTTCGGCACTTAAAGGTTGGGGTATCGCCAAGTGGTAAGGCAACGGTTTTTGGTATCGTCACTCGCAGGTTCGAATCCTGCTACCCCATCCACTTTTATGTCGCGGAATAGAGCAGCCAGGTAGCTCGTCGGGCTCATAACCCGAAGGTCGCTAGTTCAAATCTAGCTTCCGCAACCAATCAGATATCAAACTACAAACCCCAATATTTTTTTAAATTATAAAATAATAATTATATACGTTAAAACTAAATGAACTAATTATCTAAATCTAACTGACCTTTAATATAATTAATTTCTTTTACTGCATAGAAACAAAATTTAAAAACTGGAATAAATACAAGAGTATTAAATAAAGCTATAAGAGCAATTATTAAATTAATAAATTCATAATTCATCTAATTGACTTCTTAATTTTATAGCTTTTTTTTCTAAATCAATAAGCTTATTAATATCATCAATATTAGGTTCATTGCCTTGTAATTCAGCAAATTTAATAGAACGAGTTGGACGAGTAGCTTCTTTATCAATATTTAGTAATTCATTAATAATTTTAGACTTATTATAATTTTTAAAAAGAGAATTATCTACAATCCATTCTTTAGTATCAACATTAAATCTAGAATAAGTATTAGGAGGATTTAATTTTTTTAACTCTAAATCAAATAATTCTTTATATTTCGAATAATCAAAAACCGTAATATTTTTATTAAAATCATTTTTATATTCAACAACACCTTTTTTTAATTCAGTATCAAAACTTATACAATGAATTTTATCATCAATATCAAATTCTAAATTTTCAATAGTTAAACCATCAATACTTACTGCTTTATTATCATTTATAATTAATATTTTCATTTTAAACTCCTTTATACATTATGTAAGATAAAGCATAATAAGGAGGAATAAAAGAATGATTATGTCCTTGATTACCTCCAGAACTACTAGTAAAAAAACTAGATGCATAAGAAGTATCCGCAACAAAACCACCAAGTTTAGGAAGATTAGAAGAAGAACCATTAGCATAAAAAGTAGTTGAATGATTATGACTAGGCATTTGATTAACACTTAAAGTTGTATTTTGTGTATTAAAGCTTCCACCAGTTGTTCCTGCTGGTCTTGTAGAACTTGCCCCTATTACGAATTTATCTGTTAAATTAGGTGTACCATTTTTACCATCACAAATATACCAACCTTGCGGTATATTACTAGATGAACCTGAATAAATACCTATAAAGCCTACAAAAGGAAAATTAGAAGAATCACCCTTAGGACCTTGTGGACCTATATCCCCTTTTTCTCCCTTAGGACCTTGAGGACCCATTTCACCTTTATCACCCTTAAGACCTTGTGGACCTATATCCCCCTTTTCTCCTCTTAAAAACTCTTTTTGTTCATCAGTAAAGTCAGCAAAAGTCATATTACCATCTTCACCCTTTTCGCCTTTATCACCTTTAGGACCTCGTGGACCTATATCCCCCTTTTCTCCCTTAGGACCTTGCGGACCTATTTCGCCTTTATCACCCTTAAGACCTTGTGGACCTATATCCCCTTTTTCTCCCCTTAAAAACTCTTTTTGTTCATCAGTAAGGTCAGCAAAAGTCATATTACCATCTTCGCCCTTTTCGCCTTTATCACCTTTAGGACCTAATGGACCAATATCTCCCTTTTCTCCCTTAGGACCTTGCGGACCCATTTCACCTTTAAAAGAATTATTTTCATAATCATTCTTAACACTATTGTATAAAAGCTCTATTTTACTATTTAAATTATCTAAATCAATTTTATTCTTTAAAACTTGAGTATCTAAAATAGAATCATATACACCTTTTATTTCTAATATTTCACTATCAAATTTAAAAAGGTCAGACAATTCTATATCATCAGTTATTCTACTATTTACTTGTGCAATTAATTTATCAACAGCATCTAAAAAAGTTTGTATTCTTGCATCAGTCATAAAAATCCTTTTTTATTTTCTTAAATCTACTTACAAAATAAATAAATTTAAAAAAACAATAGAGGAGTTAACCTCTATTATTATGCTCCAGTTTGAGTAGAAGCAGAAAAAGACTCACTTCTTTTAACTGTTACTCTTGTAGGAACTTCATTTGGTAACATTTCAAATGGTTTAGTTGTTTTTAAAACTGCTGCTATATCATCAACATTTGCAGTATTTTTAAAATGAATAACTCCACTATAAGGTCTAATACTTGCAATTTGGTTTTTAGGACCACTTAAAAAAATTCCAGTAACTGGATTAGTAGACGCATTATTTTGGTCAACATTTGTAGTATCAGAAAGAGAATCATTAATTTCTTTTACTTCATAACCACCTGCTAATAATGCACCTAACGCAGTAACATCATCATTTTCACCATACATTCTAAATGATGTAGATTTATTCTCACCATTAACTACTACTCTTTGAGTAATTTGAAATTGTTTTGCCATAATTTATATCCTTGCTTTTTAATATTTTTCTCATTTGAGTAATGAAATTATTTAATATTTTAAAGTTTTTTGTCAATAGAACATTTTTTTTGTTTGAGAGTTGTTTTTATAGGATTTAGAAAGCTTAAAAGTAAGACATAGGTTTTAATAAAAAAATAAAACCTATATTTTTTAAATTTTCAAAGTTAAATATGTAATTTGTGTATCTTTAATTTTTATATGTTGCTTTATCATTTGTGCAAGTTTTTTTTCATCTAAACTTTTCTTTACCTTAGGTAATTTAATATTTAAATATCCAAATTTATTACTAGCATTAACAACAATACTATTACGATAATTATCACTTAAATTAAAATTATCTTGTTTAGTTTGATATACATATTCTCTTATTTCTGATACAGTTGCACCGATACAATTTTCGAAAAAGTTTAAAACATCATTGTAATGTTTTGCTTCGACATTAGAATAAAAAGTTTTAGTATCTTCAATATAAGTAACTTGATATTTCATTTTAAGCCTTTAATATATTTATAATATCTTCTATTTTTTCATCATTAAAAGTTAAATATTTTTTAATATTTGTTTTTAATAATTCATAACTAATATTTTTAAGAGGAAATCTAAAATCTAATAACCCAGTATAATTTTGAGTTTTAACCATAACTTTAAGATGTTTATCATGTGCCTTAAAAGATGGGGCTAAAGCCCCTGACGTAGTACCAATAAGATATTTTTTTGAATAAACAACTTTTTTAATACTTACAACTTTTGCAGTAGAAATTGTTTCTAAAAAAGAAATAACATCATTTTTATTATCCATTTCTAAATAAAGATTATCTGTTCTACCTTGAAATAATGAAACATAAAATAATGCCATCACTTAACCTTTGTAAAACCAGTACTAGTAATATAATCTAAATGAGTTTGAGATAGATTAATTATCTCACCTTCAGCACTAACAGCATATTCACTAAAACCATTCAACTTATCAATAAAATTTTTACTCCAAACATCATTACCACTAGAAAAATTATAACCAGTTACTCTTTTATATAAATCTTTATCTTGTTTTGTTTTCTTCCAAGTTCCAGTTTTCATTTTATGTAAAAAAAGAGCATTTTTATCTTCACTAGTAGTTCTTTTTTGTTGTTGAGAAGAAGAAAGAACAGAATTAAAATGATTAATTTTACCATTACGCATATGAATTTGATTTTGACGTTCTTGTGCAATAATACTAGAGATATTATTAACATTACTATTTGCCATCTGAGCCATAACTAAACGTTCTTCTTGCGTACCAATAACAACACCTAAAGCACCTTTCACAAGCTTCCCAATTGCTCCACCAAGTTTACCAAATCTAGTTAAAGCACCTTGAAGTTTATTTCTTGTTCTACTTGCGATTGAAGTACCTTTAATATAAGCAAAAATAGTACCAGAAGTAGCAATAATTCTAGCCATTGCATATTCAGTAACAGTTATAATAACTGCATTCATTGTCATAAATTTAAGTGTATTTAATGCACTTTCTAAAGCTTCACCCATAATACTATCAGAATCAATTTTATCCTCTAAAGGTTTAAAATATTCATTAGCATATTTATAAGTTATACCAGTAGTAAGTTCATCAACAAAATCATCAATGGCACTTTCACCAATTTGACTAGCTTTCATTATCTACTCCATTAACTTTTAATATATCAATATTAACAAAATCTGAAACAACTTTACTCATAATATTATCATCATTTTTAATATCATCAGAGTCATCAACTAAATCACCATAAGGAATTCTATTTTCTAAAGATTTGTCTAAAGCATATTCAGCATTAGCACGAGCTTTAGCTTCTAAAGGTCTAATTTGTTTACCATGAGAATCAATTAACTGACTTCCATTTATTTGACCTGTTTCATGAAAAGTTAAATGTTTTAATTTAACATTATTTATTTTTTCAGAAGTTGTAGCAATCTTATCAATAACAGTTTTTACATCATCAAGCTTCTTAGTAGCTTTTGAAATTTCACTACTAACCTTAGAAGCATTATCTTTTAATACATTTAATAGCATAGTTCCATCTCCTACATTAATATTTGGACTACCTTTTTTTTTCATATAATTATCTTCACCAGTTGGAGAAGTACCATTTTTATTATAAGAGGAATAAGCAAACTCACCATTATTATCTATGACTTCATCAATACCCTCACCACCTATAACCATATATGCATCAGCCATTTGAACCACCTAGTAACATTAAATTTAACTGCTTAGATACAACTTCAATATTAGCAATTTGAGTTAAAACTTTATCAGGTAAAGCACCTCGCGAATATTGAATATCTTTTAAATATTTATTATTTGCATCAACAACATTACTAATTGACAAAATGTTTTTATTTATTTTAATTATTGCTTCACTTATTTTGACTTGATTAGATTGTGTTTTATGAATTTCATTTAACAAGTCAACAATTGCATCACCCATAGGTTCTATTGCATCAGTTTTTTCTTTTATATCTCTTAATAACTGCTCGCACTGACCTATCATATCATCACTCATAATTATCCTTTAAAAATATCTACTAAAATCAGCATGAAAAGTAATTTCTGCACCATAAGAAGTTTTACTAATTTTATAACCATGTTCTAAACTTTCATAACCGCCAAAACCATCTGGAAACATACCATTAGACAACCAAGGTAAAGAACCTAAATACTCTTCTAAATAAGGTTGAAGTTCATCAAATAATACAGATAATGGATTATTTGCTAATCTTGAAGCTTTATTAATATAATTTCTAAAATTTTGAGGATTAATAGAAATAGTTTTATAAGATGGTGGCTCTTTATAAGGTATATAATTAGAAGTTTGTTTAAATTTTTGAAACTCAATATCATCTTTTTGATAATCAATAGATTGAGAATAAGGTAAATCTTTTTTTCTAAAAAAATCCTTATCAATTTCATATTCTAAACAACAAGTTGATTCTAATTTACGATTATAAAGTTCTTCATTATATGCTGGAACAAAATCATCAAAATCAATAACATCACCAAAAACAGACCTAATAAAATTACCAATTTCACCAGGATAAAAATTTCCTAAACCAACTCCAACAGTTGCATCATCACCACTTTTATTTTTATAATTATAAACAAAAGGAGTATTTAATTCACCTAATGCTCTAGTAAAATCTGCTATAAACTCTTTAAAAAGCCTTTGCGTTTCTTCATATTGTTGTTTATGTACTGCTAAAGAGTGCAAATATTGTTTTTCTATGGAACTACCTTTTTTATAATCAGGCATCTTTCTCAAAAATTTCTCATCTTCATCAATCCAATATTTAGCACAAGCAGAAGATTTAACAAATAATTCATCCATCATTTTTAAATAAGCAACAGTTGAAGTTGATAATGTAACAAAATTACTCTCTGTATTATTATTAACTGTTTGAAGTTTAATTTTTGTTTTATCAAATTTAACTTTAATTGCATCATGAAATTTATTTTCATTAGAAATATCATTTGCACTTAAAAAATATCTTCTATGTTTATCAGGGTCATGCATTAACATATTTTCAAACAATGTTCTAAAATTAGGTTTTTTAAACTTTGGAACATTTGGTAAATCAAAAGAAGGAGCAATATCACCCTCTTTTAAATCTGCATTTGCAATTATTCCAATAGAATAATCACCACCTAAATTATCATAATAAGGCATAACAATACCTATTTAGCTCTCTGATATTGAACTTTAGAAACATAATCTTTTTCAGTAGTAAGTCCACCTTTTGAATTTTGTGCATTTTCTAAAGCATTTGCAATACCTTTAACAACTTTTAAACCTACATTGATTTTAGTAGCAGCCTTTGCTGGTAATAAAAATAAAGCAGTTGGATAAACTGCACCAATAACAGTAGAAACTATTCCTAAATTATCTAATAACCAATTCATATTAATATTCTCCTTTTAATTTTTGTGATAATTTTTTTGCTCTTATAGGTGTTTGAATAGCCCATTTTGAATTAAGCATTTCTATACTAGCCTTAGCAACATATTCACGATAATCTATATCACGACCATTAATTAAATTTAAATAAGCCGTTTCAAGATATGAAATTGTATTTTTAAATTTTAATAAACCATAAAGTCCTAATTGATAAGCCATTTCGATTAAAACCTCTTGAACATTATCCGGAAGAGAAGAAAAAAAATAAATTTCATCTTCTAATTTCAATTTAATATCCAAACAATCTGAATTTAAAAATTCATCTGCTTCATGCTTAGTAATTCCTCTATCTTCTAAATTTCGACCATATCCAATAGTAAGCTTACCAGCTGGACAAGTATAAACTTTAAGACTAAACCCCTCATGTGCAATAATAGATTTTTTTAATCTATCTATATTCATAACTAAACTCCTTGTAAATAAAAATTATTTGTAAAATACCTTTTAACAGTACGCCATGTCATATTAGTTTCTTTTGCAATTTGATTAATATTAATAGGTTTACCCCCTTTATGTAAATTTGAAATAGCAATAAGAATTTTTCTTTTATTATTAAGAACATCTTTTCTCATACATTAACCCTCATAAGCTTTTTTTGATATTGTTCAAATGTCACAATTGTTGTAGGTTCACCATCAATAATTGCATAAGTATTTTTTATATTATTTAATAAATCTTTTTTATAATGATAAAAACCATCTTCAATAATTCCATTTTGAGAATAAAAAACCTGAGCATTAGACATATAATCCAAAGCATTTAAACGAGCTTTATCAATTAAAGTAATACCTTGTGATTCTTTTAATTCTTTATTTGCATCTATCAAAATTTGAGATAATTCATCACTATTAAAATCACCTCTTTTAAGCTTTACAAAAGTA
This sequence comes from Arcobacter sp. CECT 8986, assembly GCF_004116725.1. Classification (NCBI taxonomy): domain Bacteria; kingdom Pseudomonadati; phylum Campylobacterota; class Epsilonproteobacteria; order Campylobacterales; family Arcobacteraceae; genus Arcobacter; species Arcobacter sp. CECT 8986. Next base: position 56,611 of record NZ_PDKG01000007.1, read on the forward strand.
GAAATAACAGCCTTATATGCATTCTTAACATATTCAACCTCTGGTTTTTTAATATCTTTAATTTTTTGAAGTTTAGGAGCAACAATATTATTAAAAGATAAGATATTTTCCCAAACAAAAGAAATATCAGCTCTTTGAAATCTTTTTCTTAATGTTTCAGGATTTAAAAAAAAGATACTACCATCTTCTAAAGTTGTAAATTTATGAATTTGTTCAATGACTTGTTTTGTTGATAATTGTTTATGAACAAATCTTGATGTAGCATAAGACCAAAGTTGAGAAATAGAAGTTAAAACATTTTCTAAAGAATCTAATAAACCATTATCACCTAATAAATATTTTAATTTATCACGTCTAAATTGAAATTCAATTCGCCAAACATTTTGAGATTTATCAAAATTAGGATTTAATTCCCAAGATAAAACTTGAACAAATGATTTTTCTTTTTTTTGCGAAATTTCAACAGTTTTATTATAAATTCTCAACATTTCCGAGCCTTTACCAATTGAGAAACCCGTAAATGCATTACCATAATAATGCTCAGATGAAATATTATTATGATGTATTGTTTTTGTTTTTGATAAAGTTTTTATTCTATGTAAATCAAAAGAAGTAAACTCATAACCTTGAATATCTTTTGCAAGATGAATTTCTGAAACTTTAACAATATAATTAGAAAAGAAATTATTAACAATATTCTTAACTGATTGAATTGCACTTTTATAACCAAAACGAAGCAAAAACTCCGCTCTAAACTCCACTTTTACTAATGGATTATTATGTGTATTAGAATACTTTAATAAAGAGATAGTTATATCTCCATTTTGAATAACTACATTAAAACCACTTTGTGAAGTTGCCATAACTCTAAATTTTGTTTTAGCAAATTCAACATTAACAAATCTTTTTTGATTATCATGATTTTTTATATTTTGTGCTTCTTCTTTATGATTTAAAAACATATCAACAGTTGAATTAAATAATTCCATTTCCTCAAATGTTGATATACTGTTTGGATAAAATTGTAACTTTAATGTATCTACTATATCGTTCAAAGTTGTGATTTTGTTCATGTGTCCCACTTAGACCCCCTTGTTAATCTAGCAAGGGGTCAACCCCTTTCTTTTAAATTAAATTTGTGTAAATCTTGTAATAATTGGTTCAATATATGTATTACCAAATTTTTTAACCTCTCCTACATAACCCTCACAAAAATAAGTATGCATTTCTTGAACTAGGTCATAATTATCTTTTGAAACTTCTTTTTCCAATTCTGCACCCATGAACTGTAATGTTATATAAAACTTATCAGGGTAACATTGAGGTACTCCATTAACCTCTTTTTGATTACCTGATTGTTTATCAATAATTGGTTGACCTTGTTGAACTCTTTTTGATACAACTCTTGCACCTAATTTAACAATATTTTGTTCTCTTTGTTGTTGTTTTAATTCTAACTCTCTTTGTGCTTTTAAAACTGCTTGTTGAATTTGTTCTTCAACTGTTAATTTTTCTGCCATAAATAATTCCTTTGTTAATATTTAAGGTGTTTTAACCCTTATATATCCCTTGTTTTTTGACAAAAGATATATAAAAATTACAAAATAGAAAAGTATTAAACAAAATTCAAAATAAGTTGTTTTTGTTTCTCTTCTAAAAATTCATTTGGAATAACTTTTTTATTATCAGTAAATAACTCAACTTTTACTAATCTATTAGGGAATACATATTTCATTTTCAAAAGAGATAAATTCTCATCAAATGTTTTACTTTTATCTAAAATAAAAAATTTTGTTTCAAACCTCTTAAAATTATGAAGATAATCAAAAGTAAACTTTACATAAACATTAAATTTCTGTTTTAAATACATATCTACATTAATTTGACTAAGCCAAGAAAAACCTAATTCCAAGATTATCCCTTTCAAAGGGCTAAAGCCCTTTTTCTATGGTAAGCTAACGCGCTTCGCTTGTTCATTTTTAGCAAAAGAAAAAACTAAAACTATTCTCAAAAAATTTTACGCAAGTTGCTAAAAATCACATAACTAAAAACTTTTAAAAGCCATTTACAATAAATTCGCAAAATATAAATGACTTATAAAAATACTTAAGAAAATAAATCAAACAATTCAAATAATTTATTATTAACTATTTTTGAATTTTCTGTTTTTCTTTCAGAGTAAATCTCAGTAGTTTTAACACTTCCATGTCCTAAAACATCCCTTATTTCTTCTAAAGGCATACCAAGTTCTTTTCTTGCAAAAGTACCAACTACATGACGAAAATCTTGACAACGAAAAGAAACAGGAATATCTGAAGCAATCTTTATAGATTTAAAAAATTTTGAAATATCAGAATAAGGCTTATTAGTTTTAGGATTAATAAAAATATAACTATCATCAACTTTTCTATACACTTGAAGTTCTAAAAATTCTTTTCTAAGAAAATCAGTCATTTCATGAAAATGAGTTTTTTTATCTTTACTTTTATGAGCAGGAATTAAATATTCATTTTCTAAAAAATTAATTTCACCCCACTCTAAATTTTTAACTTCACCAAATCTACGACCATGTATCATAAGAATAAGCATAAGTCTCTTTTTTCTAACTTCTAATTCAGTAGTATCAATATCAATAATATTCTTATAAAAAGTAGATATTTGATTAACAGATAAATTCATATAAACATGATTATCATAAGGTTTAATAGTAACATGAGAAGCGGGGTTATCTCTTTTTAAAAGACCTTCTTTTTTCAAAAAAGTAAAAAAAGACTGAATAGAACTTTTAATATTCTCTTGTGTTTTTCTAGCACATTTAATCTCACCATTTGTATTTTTATAATCCAATTGATTAATATACTCCTGAATATCACTATAATTAATTTTATCAATTTCCATATGCCCAAATTTAGGTAAAATCCAATTTTTAAATCTAGATTTTTTAGTCTTTTGTTCTGAAATACTCCACTTTTTAAATTCAACTCTTAAATACTCTAAATAACAAGTTTTAAATAATGTTTTAGACAATGCTTTAGATAACTTATCACCATAAATTTTAGAATTAAAATCATTTGGTTTATTACCTTTTTTTAACTGGTCTAATTTTTTAACGGCAATAGTTAAAGAAGTACCTAAATTAACTTTTTTAGGTTTTCCCTCTTTATCTATATATCTACCATAATAATGTCTTTTGTTATCAGATTTTAAAACCTTGTAAAAAATTCCTTTATAGCTAGTTTTAATCATTATCAAAACCTTTAATTTTTGCTTCAAAAGTTCTTAATAAACTTCTAAATTGATAAGCAATAGAATTAAGTTTCTGTTTTTCATTTTCATCAATATTATTATCTTTTACAGCTTCTAAAAAATGTTTAGACAATTCACCATTAGTAGAAGTAATATGTAATAAAATAGATTCTAAAGAAATATCAAGATTATTTGACAATGCACTATCAAAACATAAAAAATCATACTTTGAACAAATATAATCAAATACAATTTTTTGACTATTAGAAGATAAACAATCGATAATTATAAATATTTCATCAATTCTAAAATACTTAGTAGAAGAAAAATCAACATAAGAATTAAACTCTTTAACAGAATTAAAACCCAACTTAAAAGATATATCTTTACGAGTAGTACCTCTAGTAAACTTAAATTCTTTATCGTTACTTTCAATAGCAAAAAGCAATCTTTTTAAAAAAATATCATCTTTTGGAATATTTGCAAATCTACTCATTACAAAAACCTACAATTGAATTATTGCCAAAAGACATAATATGAGAAGATACTTTTTTAATACAATTAAACCATTGGATTTCAAAAGAATTTCTAGATTCTTTAATAATTTTACATTTATAAGTTTTATCAGTTGAAGTCCTAACTAGACAAAACTTAAAATTTTTAATAGTTTTTGAGTACAAATTACAAGATTTTCTTATCATTTTTGAATTAATTTTGTTATAATCTGAACTTTTATGGGGTGTAATTGACATATAAATACCCTTTAAAATAAATATAAGAAATGTAATTATAAACAAAATATTTACATATTGTCAAGTTAATAATTACAAAATAAAGGTTTAAAATGGAAAATATAGACAATTTTCAAGAAATAATGGACAAATTTAAAAAAACATTAAACATTAAAAGTGACTCAGAAATTGCCGAAAAATTGGACATTTCAAGACAAAACTATTCAGACAGAAAAAAAAGAAATAGTATCCCATATGAAGAAATTATAAAATTATGCAAAAAAGAAAAAATTAACATAGATAATATACTCAATAATAAAGATTATATTTACAATAATATTAGATATAAAGAAGAACTTTACAAAATAATTGATAAATTAAATGAAAAAGAATTAGAATATTATTATCATATAATAAAAGCCCAAATAATCAAAAAAGAGATATAAAAAAATGGAAGAAGAAAAATATAAACCTTATTGGTTAATAATAACTCTAACAATGCAAATAATACTATACACAATTTTATTTACAAGAGGAATGAATAATAATACATTGAGTTATAACATATTGACGGATATTGGTCTTGTATCAGCTTCATTAATATTAATAATAAATATTATATTTTGGTTGTATAGTTTTATATCAATATTACTAAAAGATTTCAAAAAAGACATTAATAAAATAACATGGTTAATAGCAATTATATTCGTTCCATTTTGTTGGATTTTTTACTTAGACGCAGAAAGAATAATAATTAAAAAGAAGAAAGTAGATAAAAACGAGAATTTAAATGATAAAGTTATAAATATAAAATAACTTTATCAAACAAATACAATAGAAATAAACAACTAAAAAACATCATTTAATCCCCACAAAAAAGCATTTATAAAGATACTCAAAGTACAATAAAAAGTACAAAATTGTACTTTTATTAAGTTAAAATTAAGTAAGTAAATCCCTATATTAAAGTAATTACAAAAAAATATAATTGGTCTCATAACCCGAAGGTCGCTAGTTCAAATCTAGCTTCCGCAACCAATCATTACTTATATTTTACTCATTTAAAAAAATAAATCAAAGTTTTTTATAATTATTATTTAATAATAAGATTTCAGTAGTATAATTAATATATTACACTTTGGAGTTAATATGAAAAAGTTACTATTTATATCTACATTTATTTTTATCTTTATATTATTTAATGGCTGTCAAGAAAAACAAGAAAATACAAAGTTTTATGGCAATGTTGACGTTAGAACTGTATCTTTAGGCTTTAGAGTTGGTGGAAAAATCCAAAATGTATATTTTGATGAAGGTGATACAGTAAAAAAAGGTCAAATAATTGCAAAATTAGATAATTCTATTTATGAGCAATCATTAAATAATATAAAAGCTCAAGTTCTACAACAAACTGCTAATGTAAATAAATTAAAAAAAGGTTACAGACAAGAAGATATAAATAAAGCAAAAGCTACTCTACTTCAAAGAGAAGTTGCTATGAAAAAAGCGAAAAAAGATTTACAAAGAAATACAATACTATTAAATAAAAATTCTATATCAAAACAAGATTATGATGATATAAAACTTGTTTATGATAATGCAAAAGCTTTATACTTATATGCAAAAAGCAACTACAATCTACTCAAAAATGGTTATGAAAAAGAAGATGTACAAGCTGCAATAGCTCAACTGCAAGCTTTAAAAGCACAAGAAGAACTTCAAAAAATCAATTTAGATGATACCATTTTAAAAGCACCAACAGACGGAACTATTCTTACAAGAGCATATGAAATTGGCTCTATTGTAAATGCTTCAACACCTATAATAGATATGGCAAAAAGTGATGAGCATTGGATAAGAAGTTATATGTCTGAAAAGTATTTAGGTAAAATTAAACCTGGAATGAGTGCAAAAATCTATACTGATAGTACAAAAAAAGTATATAAAGCAACTGTTAGCTTCATTTCAGTAATTGCAGAGTTTACTCCTAAAAATGTACAAACAGAGGATTTAAGAACAGATTTAGTATATAGATTTAGACTTATTTTAAATGATTATGATGATAACATTAGACAAGGTATGCCTGTAACTATAAAATTTGATAACTTAAAAGAGTAAAAGTTTATGTCATTAGTTAAGATTGATAATTTATCAAAGGCTTTTGATAATAATTTAGCTTTAAAAAATATCAATATTAATATAAAAGAGAAAAAAGTTACAGGATTAGTAGGTCCTGATGGAGCAGGAAAAACTACTCTTATTAGACTAATGATAGGATTATTAGATAAAACAAGTGGTGAAATAACTGTGTTAGGACACTCTCTTCCAAAATTTGCACATGAAATACAAAAAGAGATTGGATATATGCCTCAAAAGTTTGGTTTATATGAAGATTTAAGTGTGCATGAAAATCTTAATTTATATGCAAAATTACAAGAGATTCCAAAAAATGAAATATCTAAAAGAATAGAAGAACTTCTAAAATTTACTAATTTAACAGACTTTTCCTCTTTTTTAGCAAAAAATCTATCTGGAGGAATGAAGCAAAAACTAGGTTTAGCTTGTGCACTTATAAAAAAACCAAAATTACTGCTACTTGATGAACCAGGAGTTGGTGTTGATCCTATTTCAAGAAGAGAGTTATGGCAAATTGTACAACAATTAATAGAAGATAACGTAGGTGTAATATGGAGTACAGCATATTTAGATGAAGCACAGCTTTGTGATGAAGTGATTTTATTAAATCAAGGCACAGTTCTTTTCAATGGAAAACCTGATGATTTAAAAAAAACAATGAATAATAAAGTCTTTAAATTAGTAGGCTCATTTAAAAATAAAAGAGAGACATTAAGACTTGCACTAAAAAGTGATAAAGTGAAAGATGGGGTGATATTGGGTGATAGCATAAAGCTAGTATGTGATGATGAAAGCTTTTTACCTAATTTAAAAGACATAGATGCAATAAATTGTAAGTATGAAAAAATAGAACCTAATTTTGAAGATGGTTTTATGAATATTTTAAATGGGAATTTCAATTCAGATTCCCCTTTGTCTAAAGAACTTAAAACTTTAGAAAAGATTGATGGAAGTTTAATTGAAGCCATTTCTTTAACTAAAAAATTTGGAAATTTTGTTGCTACAAATAATGTTAATTTTCAAATAAAACAAGGTGAAATATTTGGTTTTTTAGGACCAAATGGTGCAGGAAAATCAACCACTTTTAAGATGTTATGTGGACTATTACATCCAACAAGTGGTGAAGCAAAAGTTCTTGGTTTAAGTTTAGAAAAAAGTTCATATTTAGCAAGAAAAAAAATAGGTTATATGTCTCAAAAATTTGCTTTATATGGAGATATCTCTGTAATAGAAAATATGAGATTTTTTGCAGGAATATATGGTTTAAAGGGAAAAGGAAAAAATACAAAAATACAAAGTATGATAAAGATTTTTGAACTTGAAAAATATTTAAAATATCCAGCAAAAGATTTGCCACTTGGATTTAAACAAAGACTTGCACTATCTTGCGCAGTTATGCATAATCCTTCTGTTTTATTTTTAGATGAGCCAACATCAGGAATTGATCCAATTACAAGAAGAGAATTTTGGAACCATATTTATGCAATGGTAAAAAAAGGTATGACAATAATGGTGACGACCCATTTCATGGATGAGGCAGAATATTGTGATAGAATAGCACTAATCTATAAAGGTAAAGCCATCGCTTTAGATACTCCACATAATTTAATAGCAAAAGTTGGTGAGAATGCTACAATGGAAGATGCTTTTATTGAAATAATAAAAAGGAATGAAGATGCTTAATATAAAAAGATTAAATGCTCTTTTTATAAAAGAAAGCATTCAAATTATCAGAGACCCTAGCTCTATTTTAATCGCAGCAATCTTACCTCTTATCTTACTTTTTTTAATGGGATATGCAATTTCTTTGGATTCAAAAAATATTCCAGTTGGAATAGTTGTAGAAAAATCTTCAAAATATACACAAAGTTTAGTAAATACTTTTAGTGTATCTACTAGTTTTAATGTAAAAGAAGTTGATACAAATAGAGTTCAACTTAATAAATATATAAAACAAGGTAAAATAAAAGCAATTATTGTAATTCCTTCTACTTTTTCAAAAGATATAATAAAACAAAATCCAAAAATTCAATTTATAACAGATGGAACAGAGCCTAGTATTGCAGGTTATGTTTATAAATATGGTTATAGATTATGGCAAAATTGGTTAATCCAAGAAAAACTAAAATTAAATCCAAAAATTGATATAGAGAGTAGATATTGGTTTAATGCTCCTTTATTAAGTAGCTATTTTTTATTGCCTGGTTCAATTGCTATAATTCTTACATTAATAGGTACCCTTTTAACTGCTTTAGTAATTGCAAGGGAATGGGAAAGAGGAACAATGGAAGCAATTATGTCTACACCTGTTACTTCTGCTGAATTAATTATAGGTAAAGTATTGCCCTACTTCTTCTTAGCTTTATTTTCTATGGTTATATGTGTATTTATTACTTTAGCATGGTTTCAAATTCCATTTAGAGGCTCATACTTTTTACTTTTTATAACTTCTGCTATTTATCTAATACCATCACTTGCATTGGGCTTATTAATTTCAACTTTATCAAAAAATCAATTTGTTGCAGCACAAGTTGCACTAATAGTAGGCTTTTTACCAGCAATGTTACTATCTGGGTTTATATTTCAAATTAGCAGTATGCCAACTTGGCTTCAGTATGTAACGATAATAATACCTGCAAAATATTTTATTCCTATACTGCAAACACTATTTTTAAGTGGAAATATTTATGAAGTAATTATCCCTAATCTAATTTATATGGCAATATTAGGAATATTGATGTTTATAATAATTATAAAAATAACAAGAAAGAAGATTGAATAATGTTATATCAGTTGCTTGTATTAATAAAAAAAGAGTTCTTAGCAATATGGAGTGATAAACGTTCAAGAATAGTTATTATATCACCTCCTTTACTTCAGTTACTACTATTTTCTTTTGCTGTGACATTAGAAGTTAAAAATATATCTATTGGTATTTTAGATAGAGATAATAGTGTTCAAAGTGAAGCCATAATTAGAAAATTGAAATATAGCAATAGATTTACAAATATTATAAGGCTAAATAGTGAAAAAGAATTAACTTCATTAATAGACTCTCAAAAAGTTTTAGCAACTGTTTATATTCCTCAAAACTTTGAAAAAGAACTTACTTCAAATAAATCTAGTAAAATACAAATAATTGCAGATGGAAGAAAATCAAATAGTGCTCAAATAACAAATGGATATATAATAAGTGCCATATCAAAAGACTTTTCAGATATAAAATCAAATATTGACTCTATAATAGTAAGAAACTGGTACAATCAAAACCTTGATAATTTTTGGTGGATTTTACCTAATTTAGTTGGATTATTATCAATGATTGTCGCAATAATATTAACTTCTTTAAGTGTAGCAAGAGAAAGAGAGTTAGGAACATTTGAACAAACATTAGTTTCCCCTATTCCACCTTTTGTTTTAATACTAGGGAAAATAACACCACCGATGATTATAAGTATGCTTGAAGCTACACTTATTTTTATTGCTGCAATATATTTATTTGATGTACCATTTAAAGGTTCATTATTTCTACTTTACATTAGTATGTTTGCATTTTTATTTTCTATTGTTGGATTTGGACTATTTATCTCTTCAATTTCATCTACGCAACAACAAGGTATTTTAGGAGCATTTGTTTTATTAGTTCCATCTGTTTTGATGTCTGGATTTGCAACTCCTGTTGAAAATATGCCAGAGTGGCTTATACCTTTTACAGATTTAGTATCATTGAAATATTTTCTTATATTATTAAAAGGAATTTTTCTAAAAGATATAAGTTTTGATATTGCAATTAATTTAATTTGGCCTATGCTTTTATATGGAGTTATTACATTGATTATTGCATCTTGGTTTTTTAGAAAAAAAGTCACATAAACGAGTAAAATTAAACAAACTTTAATAATATAAACAGTAAAATTTCAGCCATGCAAAAAATTGCATAACTTTCTACAATTTAAAACGTTAAATTGTCAGGTGTCAAGGTAGCTCAGCTGGCTAGAGCGCTGGTCTCATAAGCCGGAGGTCGAGAGTTCAAGTCTCTCTCTTGACACCAAAATTATTCCAAATTTTTCTTATAATTAAATTTTAAAATATTTGTTCAATAAAGTATTTTTTAATTTTTATTTAAGAATTGTTAGTTATAATTTCGCCCACAAAAAGTTAGCAACTAACTTTTTTCTAGGGCTGGTGTAGCTCAGTTGGCTAGAGCAGCTGATTTGTAATCAGCAGGTCGGGGGTTCAAATCCCTTCACCAGCTCCATTTTTGGGGTATCGCCAAGTGGTAAGGCAACGGTTTTTGGTATCGTCATTCGCAGGTTCGAATCCTGCTACCCCATCCACTCATTTTGATAGCAATTTTTTATATTGCGATTAGATGAAATAAAACAATCTTAAAACTTTTAAATACTTTATTTTATAAATACAAATAATTATTTAGTTTTATTTCGTCATTATCTTAGGAATAATATTACGTTCTCCTTTATAAATTTTGAAATATCCAACAATCAAACTTCATAATTTTTATTATTCCTTTGATAAAAATGATACTATTTTAATACAATCTTTTTATATCATTATAATATTATTTTAAGGAGGCAATAGAAATGATTGCGAATGATATTAAAAATAACATTGTCTCACACTTAGGTGAAAATCTAGTAGTTAGCCACTACTCTACAGACAATGAAATTAGAGATTTAATAGGTAGAACTATTAATTATATAAAAATTATTTCAGAAAAAGATAAAGAAGAGATTATAGAATCTTCTTTAGTAAGTATAAGAGAAAGAATAGATAAGAGTAGTATCTATTCTTGATTCTTATTCTGTAGCTTCGTGAATTGCACTTTTTGTTGCTTTCCAAGCATCATTACTATCTTGTTTCATACCTTTCCATGTTGCACATCCACTAAATGCAAAAAGTAATACTAATAAAAATAAAATATTTTTTTTCATTATATTCTCCTATTTATTACAAATATATTATCAGTTTTATTCTTTCAAATTATATAATAAAAAGGAATAAAAAAGAGGAATTAAATCCGCTTTTTTATTAAATTGTTATTTCTTTAATATCAGCAATATTTCTAAATGCTTTATAAACTAAAGCTATAAGATTTTTTCTATTTGCTTTTATTTTTTCATTTTCATGATTTACAAATACATTATCAAAGAAATTGTCAAGTTGTGGTTTTAAAGAGAAAAGAGCATCTAATTCTAATTCATAATCATCATATTGTTTTGATGTAATAGTACTATATGCTTTGAATAAATCTTTTTCCTCTTCATCTTCAAATAATGATTCATCAATAGAGATATCATCTGATACATTCATATCTTTGATGATATTAGCAACTCTTTTGAAAGTTGAAGAAATCTCTTTGAAGTTATCACTTTGAACGATAGGATTTAATGCACAAAGTTTTAATGAAATTTGATATACATCTTTTTCATTACTTCCTAATACTGCTTTTAAAACAGATGGATTTACATCAAATATTTTAAATAATCTTTCATTAAAAAACTCAACCAATTGTTTTTTATCTAAACCTTTATAATTTGAAGATAAATCATCTATTATTTGCTCTAAACTAATTGGTAGTTTATGTTCAATAGCAATTTTTACAATACCAGCTGCTGCTCTTCTTAAACCAAATGGATCTTTTGAACCAGTAGGAATTTTTCCAACACTAAATAATCCCATTAGATTATCTAATTTATATGATAATGCAACGATTGAAGAGAATTTATTTGATGGTAAATCAGAATCTTCTCCATCTGGTAAATATTGCTCTTTTAATGCAGTGTAAACTAACTCATCTTCATTAGCTATTTTTGCATAGTAATATCCCATAAGTCCTTGTAATTCAGTAAACTCATAAACCATTTCTGACATTAAATCAGCTTTACTTAACATTACAGCTTTATTTAATAGCTCTTTTTGTGAAACATCAAATTTTGAAGCTAAATAATCTGCAATAATCGCTTCTCTTTCAGATTTTTCATACATAGAACCAAGACCTTCAACAAATACAAGTTTTTTAAGACCTTCATTGTTAAGTCCATTTGCAATATCATTTTTGTAAAAGAACATACCATCAGCAAGTCTAGGTCTAAGAACTTTTTCGTTACCTGCAACAATTGCAGAAAAATCATCTGTTTTTGAGTTTGAAACAACAACAAATTTATTTGTTAGATTACCATTTTCATATACTGCAAAATATCTTTGGTGCTCTTTCATTGAAGTTACAATTACCTCTTCTGGTAACTCTAAGAACTCTTCATCAAATTTACCAATTAATGCTGTTGGATACTCAGTAATTGCAACAACTTCTTCAAGTAATTCTTCATCAATATCAATTTTTACATTGTTTGATTTTTCTATCTCTTTCATTTGCTCAAGAATTCTTTTTCTTCTCTCATCTGGATAAAGAATTACACCGTGTTTATCTAATTTACAAAAGTAATCACCAGCAAACTCATAAGAAAATGGCTCATAAGAAACCATTCTATGAGCAAAAGAAGTATTTGAAGATTTTACACCAAATAGTTCTGCATCAACAATTTTATTATCTAAAAGAACAGATAAACTTCTAATAGGTCTAATAAAACTATCTGTTCTACTTCCCCATCTCATTGATTTACCAAAGTGTAAAGAGTTTATAAATTCATTAATCATATCATTTAATAACACTTCACTATTTTTTCCAGTTACTTCTTGTTTAAAGTATAAAACTGGCCCTCTACCTTGGTCAATTTCAGTTAATTCTTTTACATCTACTCCACATTTTTTGGCAAAACCTAATGCAGCTGCTGTTGGTTCACCATCTTTGTATGCTATTTTTATAGGAGCACCAAATTGTTCAACTACACTATTTGGTTGAGAAATAGGAAACTCTCTATGCCATAAAACCAATCTTCTTGGTGTGTAAAAAAAGTCAAATTCACATGCTAATTTATTATTTTCTAATATTTCCATCCATTTTTTTTCAATATTTGGTAACTCTTTTAAAAATGGAATTGCAGGAAGTTCTTCTACACCAATTTCAATTAATAATGGTTTATTCATTTATCTTATCCTTCTTCTTTTTTTCAATTTCCTCAATTTTATCTTTATGCTTTTTAATCTGTTGTTTATTAAATCCAATTATAAACATTGCTAACATAAATACAAACAAAATCAAAACAATAATATCTAATATCTCTTTCACAATATTCCTTGTTTGTGGTATGTCATAAAAGCCACAATTTTATCTAAAAATCACTTATCTTTTAGTAAATCAATTAAGTTGGTATTACGATTATTAGGGAAGCTTAAAAAGTCTTCTTTACTAATATGACATTTTTTACAGCTTGCTAATTGTTGATGTGCTTTATAATCTGAATTAATTAATTTATTTTGAGAGTGGCAAGAGAAACAATCTCCACCACATTGAGACATTGAATTTGATATTTTATTATGGCAAGTTATGCACTGTTTCAAAATAATATGCTGTTTTTCATTTATTGTTTTTTCTAAAGTAGGATGACATTTTAAACAATTGCCACTACATGCAAAAATAAAACTAAAAAACATTATAGATATTAAGAGATATCTCATTTCAATATAGACCTATATATTATCCCATCAATTTGATTTTTTGCAATTTCTATAAATTCATCATTTATTTCAATAATTGCCAATATTTTAGAATCAAACATATAATTATCTGCAACTTCTTGAATATCTTTTGATAAATTTTTTTCACAAATTATATATTTTGCACTTAATGCATTTGCATATATTGCTTCTTTTAAATCATTTATAACAACAGCATATGATAAAGAGTTTTTAGAGCAATACTCAACCATATTTTGTTGATAATCAAATAAAACCAATGTATTTGATTTTGTATTTAAAAAATCATTTATATCTTTTACTTTTTGAATCTCTTCAAAAGGAATATTTTCATCACCTATTAAAATCATTTTTATTACCTATTTATTTAAACACTCTGATGAACAGAAATATTTTCCATTACTTAATATACCCTCTTTTTTAGAAACATATGTTCCACAAGTTGGGCACTCTACCATAACATCTTCTATGTTTTCATCTCTTACATTTTTATTAATAGTCTTCTCTCTACTTTTTTTAAAAAAAAGTGTATACACTATAAATAATACTGCTAATACTGCTATTAGTTTAAATATCATTGCTTACCTTTATAATACAAATAGTTTCTATCTTTTCTTTTTATAATTTTTATTTTTTCAATTTTAGCTTGAGCTATTTCATCTTCTAACATACTTCCTTTATAAAAAAGGAAATTGCAATTTTGCTCTATAATATTCTTTGTCAAATCCAATAACAAAGAAGTATTTGTAACTGCTCTTGATGTAACTAAATCAACTTTTATATCTTCTACTTGTTCTACTCTTTTACAAAGAACTTCTACATTATTTAAACCCAAAGTATTTTTAACAAAATTCAAAAAAGCAACTCTTTTTACTCTTGGTTCTATTAAATAACATTTTTTATGAGGTTTTGCCATAGCTAGGATAAGTCCTGGATAACCTGCACCTGTTCCAATATCAGCAAAACTTTGAAAATCATCAATAAAAGATAATGGATAAACAGAATCTATTATATTTTCATAAATATCTTCATCTTTTAAACTTCCACTTAGATTATGAATCTTACCCCACTTTTGTAATAACTCTACAAAAGTACTACATCTTTTCAAAAAATCTTCATCAAAAATAAGATTCTCTTTTTCTAATAACTCTTTTAATTGCATTATAGAAGATGTCCCATTTTTGATTTTTTTGTATTTAAATAAAATTGATTGTATTTATTTGCTTTTGTAATTGAAGGGATTCTTTGTGTAATTTCAACTCCAATAGATTTAACAAAATCTATTTTTTCTGGATTATTTGTTATTAATTTAATTTTATTTACATTTAAATCTTTAAATATATATTCAATAACACTATAATCTCTTTCATCTTCTTTAAAACCTAATTCTAGATTTGCTTCAATAGTATTTCTACCTTGGTCTTGTAAAGCATATGCATTCACTTTATTTAGTAAACCTATATTTCTTCCTTCTTGTCTATGATAAATAATCAAACCACCCTCTTTAGCAATAAAATCCATTGCTAATTGAAGCTGATTTTGACAATCACACTTTAAACTTCCTAAGGTATCTCCTGTTAAACACTCTGAGTGAATTCTTACATAAGGAGATTCAATTTCTTCAAAATTAGGAGTCATAATTGCAAGGTGTTCTTGGTTTGTATCTAAGTCTTTATAAGCTTTTATTTTGAATTGTCCATATTTTGTAGGTAGGTTAGCAATATTTGATTGTTTTATATTCATTCGCTTTTAAACCTTATAATGATAAAATAATCACGATTATATCTAACAAAGGTAAAAATATGTTTAAACGATTTAGAAGATTAAGAATAAACGAAAATTTAAGAAATTTAGTACAAGAGACAACTTTATCAAAAAATGATTTTATTTATCCATTATTTGTAAGAGAAGGTGAAAATATTAAAACTGAAGTTGAATCAATGCCAGGTGTGTATCAAATGAGTATTGATGAAATTTTAAAAGAGTGTGAATATATCTATTCAATTGGTCTAAAATCAATAATTTTATTTGGTATTCCGGATGTAAAAGATTCAGTTGGTAGTGAGTGTTTATGCGAAAATAGTATTATTGCTAGAACTATAAAAGCAATTAAAGCAAAATTTCCAGATATGTTTATAGTTACAGATTTATGTTTTTGTGAATATACAGACCATGGACACTGCGGTATTTTAGACCCAGTAACACAAACAGTTGATAATGATAAAACATTAGAAATTTCTGCGCAACAAGCAATTGTTCATGCAAAAGCAGGTGCAGATATGATTGCTCCTAGTGGAATGATGGATGGGATTATTGAGACACTAAGAACTGCTTTAGATGAAAATGGATTTAAAGATTTACCAATTATGGCATACTCTACTAAATTTGCTAGTGCTTATTATGGACCATTTAGAGATGTTGCAGAATCAACTCCTTCTTTTGGGGATAGAAGAAGTTATCAAATGAATCCAGCAAATAGATTAGAAGCATTAGAAGAATCTTTAGAAGATGAAAAACAAGGTGCTGATATTCTTATGGTTAAACCTGCACTTGCATTTATGGATGTAATTAGAGATTTAAGAAATAATTCTAACTTACCAGTTTGCGCTTATAATGTAAGTGGAGAATATGCTATGCTTAAACACGCAGGTCTTGCAGGTCTTGTTGATTATGAAAGAATAATGCTTGAAACATTAATTGGATTTAAAAGAGCTGGTGCAGATATTATTATTACATATCATGCAAAAGAAGCTTGCGAATATTTAAATAAGAACTAATATGAAGAAAAATACAAATACTTATCAACAGGCAATAGAAAACAGTAATATAGTTTCAAAAACTGATATAAATGGAATAATAACATTTGTAAATGATGAGTTTTGTAAAATTTCTGGTTATACTAAAGAGGAATTATTAGGGAAAAATCACAATATTGTGAGACACCCTGATGTTCCAAAAGAACATTTTCACATCTTGTGGGAAACAATTAAACAAAAAAGACAAACATATAAATCAACAGTTAAAAACTTAACAAAAGATGGAAGAAGTGTCTATTTAAATACAACAATTACTCCTATATTAGATGAATTTGATGATATTGAAGAGTTTATTGCAATTCGTTATGATGTAACACAAGAGGTTGAACTAAAAAAAGACTTAGAAAAAAAAGACAAAGAACTAAAACTACTTAATAAAACTCTTGAGATGAGAGTTCAAGAACAAACAAAACAACTAAAAGAACTAAATCAAAATCTTGAACAAAGAGTTGAAGAAGAGATAGAAAAAAATAAACAAAAACAAAAAATACTATTTTGGCAATCAAGAATGGCAAGCTTAGGACAAATGCTTGCAAATATTGCACATCAATGGAGACAACCTTTAACTGAACTAAATCTTGCTTTATTTAATATGAAAAAATCTGCTGTAAAAAATGAGATGGAAGATATTTCTAAGTATTACAATGATAGTAAAGAGATAATAGCAAATATGTCTCAAACAATTGATGATTTTTCAAACTTCTTTAATCCAAACAAAGAGAAGAAAAAATTTGATTTAAAAAGTGCTTTAGAAGAGAGTCTTAATATAAGTAAGAAACTAATTCAAAAAGAGAATATTATAATAAAAAAAGATTATATTGATGTTGAGGTTTTTGGAGTATCAAATGAATTATCTCAAGTTATAATAAACTTTCTACAAAACTCTGCACATGCTTTTAATAAGAACAATGTAAAAAATAGAATTATTTCTATTGAAATAAAAAAAATTATTCAAGATAATCATGAATTTGCACAAGTGTTATTTTTAGATAATGCAATGGGTGTAAATGAAAAAACACTTGATAAAATATTTGAGCCATATTTCACTACAAAACACCAAAGTAATGGTACAGGGCTAGGATTATTCATGTCTAAAATGATAATTGAGAAAAGTCTAAATGGAAATATCATTGCACAAAACTTTAAAAATGGATTACTTTTTACAATAAATTTACCATTATAAAATTATTTTTTTATTTTTGACACCATTGAGCTACCCTTTAGTAGTATATTTACAACTAAGGAGTATATTATGAAAAATTTAACACTATTATTATCTACATTATTTATATTCTTCGTGGGTTGTAGTAAAGACATATCAAAATATTCAAAAGATGAATGCATAGAAAATGGATACAAATATAAAAAAGTAAAAGCTATGAATTATTTAACTGGGAAATATGTAATAAGAGAAGTTTGTACACAGAAGTAAGTTTTAAACTTACTTCTTATTTTTTAGCTAATACTGCATCACATAATTTTGCCACTTCAAACATTTGTAATCTTAATGTTCTTTCAACAATACTTGTCATGCTTATATTTTTTTCAATAACTATTTGTGATGCTTTGTCAAAATTTCTTTCATATTTTATTGATCTAACAATTTCAACTATTGCTTCAGAAAGTTCTGAATTTCTTTGAACATCTTGTGCATCCATAGCAAAACTACTCCCTTAATTCATTTAGTCTTTTAAGTAAATACTCTAATTCTGCTCTTTTTTCTATTTTTTCTTCAACTTTTTCTTCTAAAAAGTCCACAACATTTTGGTGAAGTTTTAATTTATTTAATTTATTTATATTTGTTATTCCACCTGGATTTAGTACATTAACTTCAAGAATTTTATCGCCAATCATATCTAAACCTACAAAATATAATCCATCTGCAAGTAATTTAGCTCCGATTTTTCTACAAACATTCTTTTGACTTTCTGTTAATGTATATTTATGTGCTGTTCCACCTGCTTGAATATTTGCTCTAATTTCACCAACAGCTGGTTTTCTATGATATGCACCTAAATATTTTCCATTTAACATTAAAACTCTAACATCACCATTTTCTGCACCTTGAATGTACTCTTGTAAAATTACATATTTATCACCTGATTTATCAATATAAAAATCAAGCAGTGAGTTGATATTAGATTTTGCATTTTTTTCTAATACAATAACACCTTTTCCGCCTGAACCATCAAGTGGTTTTAAAATTAATTTTTCATTTGGTGATTCTTCAATAATTTTATTTATATATTTTTTAC
This sequence comes from Arcobacter sp. CECT 8986, assembly GCF_004116725.1. Taxonomy (NCBI): domain Bacteria; kingdom Pseudomonadati; phylum Campylobacterota; class Epsilonproteobacteria; order Campylobacterales; family Arcobacteraceae; genus Arcobacter; species Arcobacter sp. CECT 8986. Next base: position 75,409 of record NZ_PDKG01000007.1, read on the forward strand.
TTCCAGATACATGTGTTACAGGTAAAAATGTATTATTAGGGTCATGAAATGTTGTTGTATATAATTTATTATTTGCTTTTCTAATTCCATCTACATCATTAATAATTACAGTTTCATCTTTTATTGCATCTAAAAAGTTTAATACTAATGGATTTATCGGAGGATCTTTTCTTAGCATAATACAATCAAATGCATGAAGAGCAGTAAGCTTCTTTTCAAACTCAACTTTTTTATAAAATGTTGTAATATTTTCTGGAATCTTCTCCATATCTTTAATTGTCAAAATAAAGCCATGTACAATGTTATTTCTAACTGTTAAATTATTTGTGTAAAGAATTGATACTTTATGATTTCTTTTAATACATTCTCTAATAATTGTTAATGTTGAACTTTTAAGTGGCTCTATATTATCCCAATGCTCAATGATAAAACCTACGTGCATTTTTTCCTCTTTTATAAAATAAATTTGCTAATTGATATTATACATCATTTTTTCTAACTTATAAACTAAAATATAGCTTAATAGGTCTAAAACTCCATATATAGGCTTTTTTTACACTTTATTTTCAAAAAAAAGTAATTTTGAAATACAATTTTTATCTATTTTTTAAAAAAAAATTCTATAATTGCTAATTAAAAGATATTTAATCTTAGGAGTATCTATGTCAACTGACAATTTATTAAAAGAGTTTAAAGTATTGCTTGTTGAAGATGAACAGAATATTGCGAAGTTATTAAAAGAAGCAATAGGAGACTATTTTTTTAGTTTTACACTTGCAAAAGATGGTGAAGAAGCTATAGAAAAAGTTAAAAACGTTAAACCCGATATTATCATAACTGATATAATGATGCCAAAACTAGATGGTTTGGAAATGACAAAAAAAATAAAAGAAGAGATTGATGAAGATATTCCTGTTATTGTTTTAAGTGCATTCTCTGAAAAAGAGAGATTATTAAATGCAATTGATATAGGTATAACAAAATACTTTATTAAACCTTTTGATCCAGAAGAAGTTTTAGAGTATTTAAAAACATTAGTAACAAAACTTGATAAAAAAAGAGTATTTAAATTATCAGATACAATTTATTATGATAAAAATAAAAATAATCTATTTAAAGATAATAAAATAGTTAATTTAACAAAAAGAGAAAAAAACTTTCTATTTTTATTAATTAAAAATCACCCAAACATTGTAGAAGTAGATAAAATAAAAGATACTTTATGGGAAGGAGAGACTTCTTCTGATGAAAGATTAAGAACTTTTATTAAAAGATTTAGAGCTAAAACTTCAAAAAATTTAGTGAAAAATATATCTGGGCAAGGTTATTTAATTTCTCCACAAAATATTTAACTTATTACTTAAAAGCTCTTTATCAATAGAGTTTTTAGGTTCTGTTAAATTTGCATAGTTATCTACATTTAAAAAGTTTTGAATATAAAAGTTATTTTTGTATCCTAAATCATATAATTGCTCTATCATTTTGTTTAACTGTTTTTCATCAATTAAATCTTCATGTAAAGTTGTTCTAACTTCAAAATCAAAATCAATTTTAATAAGATATTTTAATGTTTCAAGAAATTTATCATAAAGTTTTGAATTTGTAATAGCTTGAAAATTTTCTTCTAATGCTTTAAAATCAAGTGCAATATAATCTAAATAATCATTTTGGATCAACTCTTTTACTAGTTGTAAGTTTGTTCCATTTGTATCTAGTTTTATTTTAAAGCCCATTGATTTTATTTTTTTGCAAATTGGAAGTAAATCGTGCTTAGTTGCTTCACCACCACTTAAAACTACAGCATCAAGCAACCCTACTCTTTTTTCTAAAAACTCAAATAAGTCTTTTATTGCATAGTTTCCATCTTTACACTCAATAATATTTGTATTATAGCAGTACTGGCATCTCATATTGCATGATATAAACCATACAATACAAGATAAGTTGTCTTTATAATCTAATGTTGTGAAAGGTGTAATATCATATATTATTTTTTTCAACAAATTTCACCCTTTGTTTATGTTCACCTTTTTTCCCAATATTAAAACTCTCAACAGGTCTGTGGTATCCCATAACTCTAGTGTAAACTACACATCTTGTTCTTTTAGACTCTAAATGTTTTGGTATTATGCTGTTTTGCATTCTTTATCCTTTTTTAAAATTTCTTCATCACATTTTGGACAAAACTCATGTTCTCCACTAATATATCCATGTTTTGGACAAACTGAGAATACAGGAGTTATTGTAATGTATGGTAATTTGTAATTTGAAATTACATTTTTTATTAATTTTCTACAAGCTTCTGTTGAACTAATTCTCTCTTTCATATATAAGTGAAGAACTGTTCCACCAGTATATTTACACTGTAATTCATCTTGTAAATTTAACGCCTCAAATACATCATCTGTAAAATCTGCTGGTAATTGAGTCGAGTTTGTATAATAGATATTTTTATTGAAACCTGCTTGAACAATATCTTTATATCTTTTCTTATCCTCTTTAGCAAATCTATATGTTGTACCCTCAGCAGGTGTTGCTTCAAGATTATATAAATTTCCAGTTGTTTCTTGAAAATAAACCATTTTATCTCTCATAAAATCTAATAATTCATGAGCAAATTTCATTCCAACATCTGTTGAAATATCTTCTTTTAAATCATAAAAGTTTTTAATCATCTCATTTATACCATTAATTCCAATAGTTGAAAAATGATTATTAAAATGAGGTAAATATCTTTTTGTATAAGGGAACAATCCTCTATCATATAAAGTTTGAATAAACTCTCTTTTTTTCTCAAGAGTTGATTTTGAAAGTTCCATTAACTCATCTAATCTTTCTAATAATGCTTTTTTATCGTTTTTATATAAATATCCCAATCTTGCCATATTGATAGTAACAACACCAATGCTTCCAGTCATTTCTGCACTACCAAATAAACCACCACCTCTTTTTAGAAGTTCTCTTAAGTCAAGTTGTAATCTACAACACATACTTCTAACATGTCCTGGTTTATATGCATTTTCATTTGGAACTAGATTTCCTTTTTCATCTCTTACATATTGACTACCAATAAAGTTTTGAAAATATGATGAACCAATTTTTGCACTATTTTCGAACAAAATATCAGTATTTTCTCCATACCAATCAAAATCTTCTGTAATATTTACAGTTGGAATAGGAAAAGTAAAAGGTTGACCTGTTTTATCACCTTCTGTCATAACTTCATAAAAGGCTTTGTTAATCATATTCATCTGTTTTTGGAAGTCTTTATATGTTAACTCTTCAAAACTTGAATACCCTTTTTCTTTGATTTTTTCAAGAAGTTCAGCATCTTCGACATCTTTTAAAAGATGTTTTTGTCTTTTTGTAGGAATTTGGTCTTTTAAATCTTCTGGTACAGTCCAGTCAATTGTAACATTTGTAAAAGGACTTTGTCCCCATCTTGCAGGAACATTTAGATTGTAAATAAAACTTCTAATATTTTTCTTTACTTCACTATAAGATAATTTATCTTTAAAAACATATGGAGCAAGATAAGTATCAAAAGAAGAGAAAGCTTGAGCACCAGCCCATTCACTTTGTAATATTCCTAAGAAGTTAGCCATTTGACCTAAAGCTTCTCTAAAATGATTAGGAGCATCACTTTCAACTCTTCCTCTCACTCCGTTAAACCCTTCGTCTAAAAGAACTCGTAAACTCCAACCTGCACAATAACCACTTAAACAATCTAAATCATGAATGTGATAATCTGCATTTCTGTGAGCATAGCCCTCTTCTTTAGAATATATTTTATCAAGCCAATAATTTGCAATTACTTTTCCTGCACTATTGTTGATTAAACCTGCATGAGAATACCCAGTATTTGAGTTTGCATTAATTCTCCAGTCAGTTTTGTTAATATACTCTTCAATAGTTTGAGTACAATTTATATAAGTAGTATCTTTATCTAAACCTAGGATATGTTCTCTTTGCATTTTATGCATATGTCTATATAGCATAAAAGACTTCATAGCTTCAAAATATCCGGCTTTAAATAACTCATTTTCAATTGTATCTTGAATATCTTCAACTGGAATTACTCTTTTTTGTTCTAATGTTTCAATTACATTAAAAAATACTCTACTGTCATACTTGATATGTACACTTTTAAATGCTTTTTTAATTGCATCTTCTATTTTAAAACTTTGAAATTCTTTTGTTGTTCCATCTCTTTTTAATACGTTATTTACCATCTATTTTCCTTTCAAACAAGTGAAATTTTAGAGTACTATCTCTTAAATCCTCATAACAAGAAAAGTCACTAAAATGTTATTTTATGGGCTTTATAGCCATTTTTTAGCTATTTATATTAATAGTTTTATTTAATTAAGAAATAAATAATGTCAACTTATATATAATAAATACTTTATATTAAAAAGGTAGATAGTATGAGACATTTTTTAACATTAGCAGATTATACTAAAGAAGAAATATTAGAAATTTTAGAACTTTCAAGAAAAATCAAAAAAGAGACAAAAAATAGAGTTTTTAAAGATTATATGCATAAAAAAACTCTTGGAATGATTTTTGAAAAAAGTAGTACAAGAACTAGAGTAAGTTTTGAAACTGGAATTTATCAATTAGGTGGAGTTGGACTTTTCTTATCTTCAAATGATATTCAACTTGGTCGTGGTGAACCTATGAGTGATACAAGTAGAGTTATCACTAGAATGGTTGATATGGTTATGATAAGAACTTTTGAACAAAGTAAACTTGAAGAGTTTGCTAGATACTCAAAAGTACCAGTAATAAATGGTCTTACAGATGAATATCATCCTGTGCAATTAATGGCAGATTATTTAACTATTCAAGAAGCTGGTTTAGATAAAAATTTAGTTGCTGCATATGTTGGTGATGGTAATAACATGACTCACTCATGGCTTAATTTGGCTGCAAAACTTGGTTTTGAACTAAGAGTTGCAACTCCAAAAGGTTATGAAGTAGATGAGAAAATATTAGCAACTGCATTAGAGATGGCAAAAGAATCAGGTGCTAAAATCACGATAACAAATGATCCAAAAGTTGCAGTTGAAGGTGCAACAGTTGTTACTACTGATACTTGGGTATCAATGGGACAAGAAGATGAAAAAGAAGAGAGAATAAAAGCTTTTGATGGTTATATCGTAGATGAAGCGATGATGAAATTAGCACATAAAGATGCAATTTTCTTACACTGCTTACCTGCTTATAGAGGTTATGAAGTTAGTGAAGAAGTAATTGAAGGGCCACAAAGCTTAATTTTTGAAGAAGCAGAAAACAGATTACACGCACAAAAAGGTGTAATGGTTTGGCTTGATAGACAAAGAGATAAATAATGATTGACTTTAAAAAATTCGAGAAATACTCTAAACCAGGACCAAGATATACTTCATATCCAACTGCACCTGAGTTTAGTGAAGATTTCACACAAGAAGATTTAATTAAACTTTATAAAAATCAAGATGATAAAAGAAATCTTTCTTTATATATTCATCTTCCTTTTTGTAGAAGTGCATGTTATTTTTGTGGATGTAATGTAATTTTTACATCAAAAGAAGATAAAAAAGTAAGATATATTCAATACTTAAAAAAAGAACTTGAGATACTTAAAAAACATCTAAATACAAATAGAGTAGTTACTCAAATGCATTTTGGAGGAGGAACACCAACTTATTTTTCTCCTGAACAATTAAGAGAAATTATCTCTATGTTAAAACAAACATTTCCAAATTTTAGTGATGATGCTGAGATTTCATGCGAAGTAGACCCAAGATTCTTTACAAAAGAGCATATGGATGTGCTAAAAGAAGGTGGATATAATAGATTAAGTTTTGGTGTTCAAGATATTGACCCACAAGTTCAAAAAACTATCCATAGAGTTCAACCATATGAAACTACACAAAATGTAATGAATATCGCAAGAAATGCAGGAATTAAATCAATCAATATTGACTTGATTTATGGACTTCCTCATCAAACAGCAGAATCTTTTCATAATACAATAAAACAAGTAATAAAATTAAATCCTGACAGATTAGCAGTATTTAATTATGCTCATGTTCCTTGGCTTATGAAAACAATGAGAAAATTTGATGAATCAACTTTTGCTCCTGCTAGTGAAAAACTTGTAATTTTAAAAGATACAATTGACTTTTTTACAAGTAATGGATACCAAATGGTAGGAATGGATCACTTTGCAAAACCAGAAGATGAACTATTTAAAGCTATTAAAAAAGGTGAATTACATAGAAATTTCCAAGGTTATACAACTAAAGGTGGAGCAGACTTAATTGGAATTGGTCTTACATCTATTGGAAATGGTGTTGATTACTATGCCCAAAACTATAAAGATTTAAAATCTTACGAAAATGCACTTGATGAAGGAAAACTTCCTACATTTAAAGGTTATAAGTTAAGTAAAGATGACGAAATTAGACAATTTGTTATTATGGAACTTATGAGTAATTTTTCATTAGATATAAAAAGAGTTGAAAATAAATTCGATATAAAATTCAATGAATATTTTAAAGAAGATTTACCATTCTTAGATGAATTTATTGAAGCTGAACTAGTAAGTATAAATGAAGAAAAAATCCAAGTATCTCCTACTGGAACAATGCTTATTAGAAATATATGTATGCCTTTTGATGCATATCTTAAAAAAATTCCTGAAAACAAAAGAAGATTTTCTAAGACTATCTAGTCTTAGAATCATCTTAGTTAAATATATTATATTTCATCAAATATTAACATTTTTTTTAGTATATTTGTTCGCATTATAAAAATAAGAATATTTTCTAATAATTAAAGGTTTATAAAAAGTGAATAATAATAAATTTGATTACACACAAATAAGTGATGATTGTGTAAAATGCGGTAAGTGTAAACCTGTTTGTACAATATTTAATATAAATCAAGATGAAACTACAAGTCCTAGAGGTTTTATTGACCTTCTTGGTGCTTATAAAAGAGATGATTTAGAGTTAGATAGAAACGCAAAAGATATTTTTGAATCATGTTTTTTATGTACAAACTGCGTAGATGTATGTCCAAATGACCTTCCTACTGATATGATTATAGAACAAGTAAGAAGTGATATTGCAAAAAAATACGGAATTGTTTGGTATAAAAGAGCATTTTTCTATCTTTTAAGACATAGAAAACTTATGGATATCTTAGCTTCACTAGGTTGGGTATTCCAAAGCTGTGCACTAAAAAAAGATACTGAAAAGAAAACATCTTTTCTTAGATTTCCAGTTCCTTTAATAAAAAAAGAGAGAGCTTTAACATATGCTGATAGAAGAAGTTTTCTAAATAAATATCCAGAAAACATTAAAACTACTCAAGTAGATGAAAACAAAAAAGCTCAAAGAGTTGCTATTTTTATTGGTTGTATGAGTAATTATGCCTATACTCAAACAGGTGATGGATTAGTAAAAATATTAAAAAAACTAAATATAGATATTTTTATTCCTAAAAAACAGCTATGCTGTGGTGCACCTGCATACTTTACAGGTGATTTTGACACAGTAGATTACCTTATTAAACATAATATTGAGTATTTTGAGAGTTGGTTAGAAGAAGTTGATGCTATAATTGTTCCAGAAGCTACATGTAGTGCGATGATAAATCAAGACTGGGAGCATTTTTTACATGACCAACCTGAGTGGAAAGCAAGAGCTGCAAAAATATCTAAAAAAGTATTTATGGCTACAAAATGGCTAGAAGATAATACAGATTTAAAAACACTACTTGCAAAATCAAATAAAAAATTTGATACAACTGTTACATATCATGATGCCTGTCACGCAAGAAAAGTTCAAGGGGTTTGGAAAGAGCCTAGAGAGCTTCTAAAACAAAACTATGCAATGACTGAGATGAGTGATCCAAATAGATGTTGTGGATTTGGTGGGGTTACAATGCAGTCTGAGAAATATCATTTAGCTAGAGCAGCAGGTCTTCCAAAAGCAGCTATGATTAAAGAGACAAATGCACAAATTGTAAGTGCTGAATGTAGTGCATGTAGAATACAAGTATCTAACTCTCTTCATATCTCAGATGTTGATGTGGTATTTAAAAACCCTATTGAACTAATTGCAGATGCATTAGAAGATTAGGTTTTTATGGAAGTTTGGCAACATATATATTCGCACTTTAATCCTATAGCATTTGAACTGGGAGCAATCTCCGTTCATTGGTATGGAATAATGTATGCGTTAGCATTATTAAGTGCAATTTTTGTAGCAAAAGCCTTTATCAAATATGATAATATTCCAATCAAAGAGCAAATCTTTGATTCATATATTTGGTGGGCTGAAATTGGTGTAATATTAGGTGCAAGATTAGGATATGTTTTATTCTATGACCCTAATACTTCATATTACTTAACACATCCTTGGCAAATATTCAATCCTTATATCAATGGAGTTTATACTGGAATATCAGGTATGAGTTACCATGGTGCAGTAATTGGATTTGTTATTGGTTCATTTTTATTTTGTAAGAGAAAAAAGATATCTTTTCTTTTTATAGCTGATATTGCAGTTTTAGGTGTATCAGCTGGATATGTATTTGGAAGAATTGGTAACTTCTTTAATCAAGAACTTGTAGGAAGAGTTACAGATGTTCCTTGGGGTATTTATGTAGATGGAACATTAAGACATCCATCTCAACTATATGAAGCATTTTTAGAAGGTATTTTAATTTTTATTATACTTTTTATTGTTAGAAAATATAAAACATTTGATGGACAACTAGCAATATTGTATGGAATTTTATATTCGGTTGCAAGAATTGTTGCAGAACTATTTAGACAACCTGATATTCAATTAGGTTTTATTTATAGTGATTGGTTGACTATGGGAATGTTACAATCAGCATTTTTTGCTATATTTTGTACTTTTGTTTATTTAAAAGTAAAAACAAAAAATAATAAAAATTAATCTCTATTTTTTAGCAGCTGCTTCAGCTGCTTTTTTCTTATCATCTTCATAAGATTTTATTACATCATTTAAATCATCAATTTTATGTCTATACTCTTCAATATACTCTTGGTATACTTTTATTGATTCTTGTGCTTTATTAATCTTCTCTTTTAGTGCATCATTTTGTTTTTTGAATCTTTCGTATTTCTCATAGCTTACTCTTGTAGTTGTACGCATTTTTGAAAGCTTTTGAAGAAAATCCTCATGGTCTGCATCACATTTTTTTTCAGAATTTGCTAACTTATGCTCTAAGTTTAATATTCTACCTTTATCATCTTCTATTCTTGAACGTAAAACTTTTATCTCACTATGAAGTTCCGCTACAAATATTGCAATTTGTTTATCTTTACTATCTAAAGCTTTTTTTAGCATATCTTGATATTTTGATTCTAGTTCATTCTCTTTTTTTACTTTTTGAGATTTTTGTTGTAGTATATATTTTTTTAATGTCTGCTTCTCTTCTTCATCTTTTGTAATTAAATATCTACTTCCTACATATTTAATAATATTGCCCTCATTATCAAATATAGGAGAAATATATGATTTCACATAATAAACAGTGCCATCTTTTGCAATATTTTTAAGTTTTCCTTTCCAAACATTTCCTGCTTGAATAGTTTCCCATAAATCTTCATATATTTTTGATGAGTTATCTGGATGTCTTACAATACTATGAGGTTTCCCTATTAACTCATCTTTAGAATATCCAGAAACTTTGCAAAAAATTTCATTTGCATAAATAATATTTCCTTCTAAATCTGTTTCACTTATTAAATTTTGTTTATCCAAAAGATCTTTATATATTTTAAGCTCTTTTGTTTTTGTATCTTCTTGTACTTTTATCTCTTTTTCTTTTATTAATTTTGAAATATATTTTATTAAGAAGTCAACTTTTAAAGGTTTTAATAAGTAGTTTGAAACATTATATAAAAAAGAGTTTTCAACTAAATCTATATTAGTTGAGTCTATTAATAAAACAATATTTAATTGCTTTTTAAACTCTTTATCAAGCTGTTGTAATAACTTTATTGTATTATTACTATCTAGATTTATAAGCAGTATTAAATTTTTACTTTTTTCATTTTTTATAAGATTTAATGGATTTTTATCAAAAGTAGAATAAATGATTTTATTAAAATAATTATCTAATTGTTCAGGTAATTTTTTATTTTCTTCTTCGTTTTGTGAAACAAAAAATAGGTCTAATTGTTTTAAAATATCTAACTCAAAGGAGTTATCTGTTTTCAGTTCTGTAACCATTACTAATTGCTAATTCATCAATTTTGTTCTTTAATAAATCCAATCTCCAACCATGTCTTGAAGCAAATTCTTCAATCTCTTTTTCTCTTTGTTCTGCATCACAGAAAACAAAAATTCTTTTTAAAAATGGTTTTGGTACTTGAATTGCAATTAGTTGAAAGTAATTCTCTTTGCAACTTCTAGAACAAAAAGCTTTGCTCATAGCAATCTTTTTTTTACAGAATGGGCAGTGTGACATTAATTTCCTTTTACTATTAGTTTGTAATACTTAGCATTAGTTACATCTTGAAGAAATTTTGGATCGACATCGTGAAGTGCAATAATTTGCACTTCTTTATTGTCCATAATCCAACCTTTTCCAGAATCAATTATTATTTTATCTTCAAAAAGTTGAATTAATTCTTCTTTAGAAAGTATTTTTTCTTCCATATCATTATCTTAACTCAAATTACTTCTGAGGCTCTTCAATAACATAACCCTTATTAGAATGATTTCTAACAATTTCATAGTAAGTTTTTTGTCTAATTTTATTTACAATGTTTCTCATTGTATAAATAGACATATTCTTACCTTTCCATACTACATCTTTAATAGTATCATAATCAACTATTTCACCTCTTTTTTGAATAAGAAGTTTAAGAAAAGATTTTTCTAATCTAGTAAAGTCTATTAATACCCCACCTGGTTTAAAGAATTGGTCTCTATATTCATCAAAGTAAATTCCATTTTGAAACTCTACTTTGTCACCTCTTTTTGTTTGGTTTAAGCACATAATAATTGCTAATTTAATATCTTTAACTCTTAAAGGTTTAGACATAAATGTATAAGCACTATTATTTATAGCAGTAACAATATCTTCATTATTTTCATTATCAGAAATAATAATTTTAGGTAAAGAAGAAGCTTTGTTTGAAATCTCTACACATAATGTATTAAATGAATAATCATCAACTTGTGTATCAATAACAACTAAATCGAAATTGTTCGAACATGCTAAATCAATAGCTTCTTGTCCACCTTTACTTAGTTTTAGTTCTTTAAAATAGTCATCGAACTCATTTTCAATAGTGTTCTTTACACTCTCATCACTACTAATAACTAATAACTTTGCATTGTATAATTTTCTTATGTTTTTTTCTGTTTTTAACATCTTCTTCTCTTTGATATTAATTTTTATAGCAAAATAATAGCAGAAAAACTATACTTTGTCAAAGAAAAATTATTTATAAATAAGAAAATTATACATTTTTCTTATTTATTTTAGTTCTTGCCAACTTTTTCCTATGTTTTTCGACACTTTTAAAGGCACTTTAAGTTCAACTATATTTTCCATAATTTTTACTAAATCATTTGATAACTCATCAATTCTTTCATTTTTAATTTCAAAAATAAGTTCATCATGGATTTGTAATAACATTTTTATATCTTCATCTGCTCTATATTTTTCCCAGATTTTCAACATAGATAGTTTTATTAAATCAGCGGCACTTCCTTGAAACTTAGTATTTACACCCTCTCTTAAAAAAGCAGCCTTTTGCATACCATTTGCACTATCAAAATCAAAGATTCTTTTTCTTTTTAATAAAGTTTCAACATAACCTTCTTCTAAAATAGAGTCTTCAATACTTTTCAAATAATCTTTTACACTTTTAAATGCTTGAAAATATGATTCAATATATGTTTTTGCTTCTTTTGGTTGAATTCCTAAAGTATCAGCTAACTTTCTACTTCCCATGCCATATATTAATCCAAAGTTAATTGATTTTGCAATTGATCTATTTTTATCAGCTTCTTCTTCCCCAAAAATCTTAACAGCAGTTTGTCTATGAATATCAAGTCCACTTCTAAATGCTTCAACTAATGCTTCATCTTCACTAAAATGAGCTAGTAATCTAAGTTCTATTTGAGAATAATCTATACCAACTAGTGAATATCCCTCTTTTGGAATAAATGCACTTCTAATTAAAGCTCCAGCTTCACTTTTCACTGGTATATTTTGTAAATTGGGATTTTTACTACTTAATCTACCAGTTGCTGTTCCTGTTTGTAAAAAAGAAGTATATATTCTATTTACATCACTTTTTTTAGCAAGTTCTAAAAGTGGCTCAATATATGTAGATTGTAGCTTGTACGATTCTCTATAGTTTAACAATAAAGGAATTATTTTATGCTCATCGTACAATTTATTTAACACCATTTCATTAGTACTGTATCCACTTTTTGTCTTTTTAGAAGCTTTTAATCCAAGCTTTTCAAATAAGATTTCTCCTAATTGTTTTGGTGAGTTTATATTAAATTCACATTGTGCTAATTCATATATTTGAGATGTTAATTCTTGTATATGTTTATTGTTTTTTTGTTTTAACTCTTCTAATACAGAGATATCTAATTTTATACCATTTTGTTGCATATAAGCTAATACTTTAGTAAATTCAAACTCTAAAGATTGTCCTAATTCAAATAAATAATATGTATCAGTTGATTTAAATTTTTCTAAAAGTGCATTATATAATTTTAAAGTTATTAGTGCATCTTCACTTGCATATTCACAAGCTTTTTCTATTTCTACATTAGAAAAATTTTCACCTTTTTTAACAATATCTTTAAAAGCTATCATTTCATGTTCAAATAACTCTTTTGCTTTTGAATCAAGCCCTACTTTAGAACCAGGATTTAAAAGCCAAGACATTATCATAGTATCTGCAAAAAGATTCATCTCTAAATTAAAGTTATTCTTGATAATTTCATAATCATATTTAAAATTTTGTGCTACAAGTTTATAACTATTTAATTTTTCTAAAGCTTTTTTACTATCTTCTAAACTAACTTGATTTGTAACACCTAAGTAGTTATGAGCAATTGGAACATAATAACCTTTGTTTTCTTCAAATGAAAAAGAGAAACCAACAATACTTGCTTTATTTGTATCTAAATCAGTAGTTTCTGTATCAAATGCTACAATTGAATCATCTTTTATACTATTTAAAACTTCAAATAACTTATCTTTAGTATCAAGTAAAATGGCATCAAAAGATAGTTTTTCTTCTTTTTTAGGAATTTGAGTTTTATAATTTAGTCCATCTTTATTAACTCTATCTATTATTCTATTTAAATCATATTCATCTAAAATATCAGCAATTTTTAAAATAGGATTCTCTTTTGGGAGAACAAAATTTTCTACATTATCAATTGCATGACAATCGATTTTTAATGTAACTAACTCTTTTGAAATATATGCCATATCTTTGCTAGCTTCTAAAAGATTTTTCCATCTTGTTTTTTCAATATTTTCTAAATTCTCATAAATATTATCAAGCGTTCCGTACTCTTTAATCAAAGCTTCTGCTGTTTTTGCACCAACACCTTTTACTCCAGGAACATTATCTGCACTATCACCTAAAAGTGCTTGATAATCTGTAAATTGTTTTGGCATAACACCATATTTACTAAAACATTTTTCTTCATTTACTACAACTTTTTTTATTGGGTCAAAAAGATATACTGTATCATCATCTATTAGTTGATAAAGGTCTTTATCATGACTTACTATTCTTACTTCTAAATCTTTTTGCTTTGCATCATGTGCAATTGATGCAATAATATCATCTGCTTCAAACCCCATTTTAGAAGCAGTTTGAAATCCCATTTTTTCAATCCATTCTATTGCTACTGGTAGCTGTTTTAATAAATCTTCTGGAACATCTGGTCTATGAGCTTTATATTGCTCATATATTTCATTTCTAAAAGTATCACCTTTTGAATCAAGCGCAAAAACCAAATAATCTGTTTGAAAATCTTTTCCTATATTTGCAATGAAATTCATAAATCCCGTTAATAATCCTGTAGGGAATCCACTTTTTGACTTTAATGGTGGAAGAGCATAATAACTTCTAAATAAAAATCCAAATGTATCTATAACTGTTATTGTTTTTTTCATATTACCTACTTATAAATTTTTAAAGTTTTTATAATATAATATCAATACTAAAAATAAGGTTTTATATGTCAGAAGAACTCGATATTGCGAAGTTAAAACGTAGCAATGATGAACTAAAAGAGATAATAAATAATTCATGGGATGGAATTGGAATTATAGACTTATCAGGAAAGTTTATCTACTTTAATAATGCTTTTATTCCAATCTTAGGATATACAAAAGAAGAGTTAACAAATAAAAGTTTTATCTCTTTAATAAAAGACGATTATAAAAAACCTTTTGTCGAACTAATGAAAAAGAATCTTACAAATAGATATGATTCTGATATAAATATTGTTTGTATCAGAAAAGATAAACAAAAAGTCTATTTAAAAATAACTCTTTCAACGATGCTTAATAAAAAATTTTTTGTTATAAATACAAAAGATATTACAAAAGAGATTTCTGATGATGAGATTTTAGATAATTATGTAGCCTCAATTCATGTTGACACAGCAGGAAAAATAACAGAAGTTAGTTCAGCTTTTAGTCTATTAAGTGGATATGAAAAAGAAGAGTTAGTAAATAAAAGCCACTCTATAATAAAAGCTTCACAAAAAGATGAAGATATTTTTGATGAGATATTAGTTTATACAGTTGAATCAAAAGAGTGGAAAGGCAAAATTAGAGCCAAAAGAAAAAATGGTAGCTTTTTTTGGATAGATATAAAAACAAAACCTACTTTTAATAAATATGGAGATATCACAGGATATACTTCATTGATTTTTGATATTACAAATGAGATAAATTTAAATGTAGAAACAAGAAATTTACAAAAAGAAGTGATTCAAAAAGATAATATATTATTACAACAATCAAAACTTGCAGTTATGACAGAAACTTTACAAATGCTATCACATGAATGGAGACAACCTCTTAATGTTATATCAATTAGGGCTCAAAAACTTGAGCTTGACTTATCTTTGGGTGAAATAAATAATATTGATAATACTATCGAAACGTTAAAAAAGATAAAAGATGATGCTCAAAAACTCTCAAATACAATAGAAGAGTTTCAAAGTTTTATAAAAATAAAAAGTGAAAAAGAAGATGTTGATGCAAAAGAGGTTATTTTAAAAGCAATAGAGATAATAAAAAAAGATGAAGAGACAAAAAATATTGATTTTATTAAAGATATTATGGATATTCCAACTTTTAAATCATATAAAAATGAAATTACTACAATTTTAGTAAATATACTTATAAATGCAAAAGAAGCAATAATAAAAAACAGTGTGAAAAATGGTGTTATTAAGCTTAAATGCTATTTTTCAAATGAAAATGTATATTTTGAAATAAGTGATAATGCAGGTGGAATAAAAGAAGATATTATTGATAAAATTTTTGAACCATATTTTTCAACAAAACCATTACAACATGGTGTTGGATTAGGATTATATACATGTAAAATAATAACAGAAATGCATTTAATGGGAACAATAACAGTAACAAATCACAATAGTGGAGCTACATTTAATATAGCTTTACCAATATAAAAAAGGAAAAAAATGATAATAATACCAGCAAGATTAAATTCAAGTAGATTTGAAAATAAAATACTAGCAGATATATTAGGTCTACCAATGGTAATTAAAACAGCAACTCAAGTTAGTGGCTTAGATAAAGTGGTAATTGCAACAGATTCATTAGAAGTTTTAGACTTAGCAAAATCACACAACTTTGAGGCAGTACTTACTTCAAATGAACACCAAAGTGGTACAGATAGAATCAATGAAGCAGTTAATAAACTAAATTTAGATGAAGATGAAATTATAGTTAATGTACAAGCTGATGAGCCTTTCATAGAGCCAGAAGTTGTAAAAGCTGTAATAAATAGAGTAAAGCAAGTAAAAGAAAATGATGAAGATACAATGATAGTAAGTTGTTATAAAAAAATCAATTCAAATCTTGCAGATGACCCAAATCATGTAAAAGTTGTATTAGATGAAAATTCAAATGCAGTTTATTTTTCAAGAGCAAAAGTTCCATATAATAGAGACTATTACGAAGATGCAACTTATAGTGGACATTTAGGTATTTATGGTTTTACTAAAAAAAGTTTAAATAAATTTTGCTCTTTAAAACAATCAAAACTAGAAACTATTGAAAAACTTGAGCAATTAAGAGCAATTGACAATGGTTATAATATTGCAATGGTAGAAGTAGAATCAAAATCTTTTGGTATTGATACAGAAAAAGATTTAGAAAATGCACTAAGAATATTTAAAAAATAACAAATATAAATTATAAATAAAGATATAAATTTAGACTAATTACTTTATTTTAATACTTTTTTATTATAATTAAATAATAAAAAAAGAAGGAAGTTTATGCATTTTGATGTTTTAATTGCAGATAAAGAATTAATAAATAATGAAAAACTAATTACTAAAACTAAAAATGAGTTGGTAAATGTAAATTTACATTTATCAACATCAAAAGAAGAGATACTCAAAAAAGCTTTTTCTATAAATCTTCTGATTATTGATATAAACATCAAAGACTCTTTAGAGATTGCAAAAAAATGTCTTGATGCAGATATAGATGTAATTTTCATAATTGATGATACAAATAATTTAGATGTTGCATATAATATTGAAGTTTTTGACTTCATTTATAAACCAATATATTTAAATAAACTTATTTTCAAAATTAATCATTATGTAAAAATAAGAGAAAGAGAAAAAGAGATATTAAAACAAAAAGAGTTCTCTTCAATTATATTAAATAATATTGCAACGCTTATTTTTTTGACAGATGGGGAAAACTTTCTTTTTGCAAATAAAAACTTTCTAAAAACTTTGGACTTACAAGATGTTGAAGAGTTAAATAACAAATATAATAATGTAGTAAATATATTTGAAAAAAGACAAGGTTTTTTATTTGAAGATAAAAATGAAGATTGGATAAATCAAGTAATATCAGACGATGAACTAAAAGTGATTATTAAAACATCTCAAGATGAAGAAAGAATCTATAAAATTCAATGTAACTATCTAAAAGAGAATAAAAACTATTTAATATTTTTAGAAGACATAACTTTAGAGTTAGAGTATAAAAATAAATTGATGAATCTTTTATATACAGACAACTTAACAAAAAAACCAAATAGAGCAAAACTTATAGATGAATTACAACACAATGAAATAAATATAAATTCACTTGCTATTTTAGATATCACATCATTTAAAGAGATAAATGATTTCTTTGGGAATAGAGTTGGAGATATTGTTTTAATAGAACTTGCAGGAATAATAGAAAATTGTATAGAAAAATATGAGAATATAAGTCTATATAAATTCCACTCTGATACTTATTGTATAACTGGTGAAAATATTGGGAAAAATGATTTTTTAACTATTATAAAAGAGATAATTGCATCAGTTTATACAACAGTAATAAGTCATGATAAATATGAAATTGACACTAGAGTTAGAGCAGGAATATCTTTTTCTATAAAAAACAATAAACTAATTACTGCAGATTTAGCTTTACAAGCTGCAAAAAAAGACAACAAAGAGTATTTAGTTTTTTATGAAAAACTTGATAATTTAAAAGAGTATGAAAACAATATGAAGTGGACTAAAAAACTTAAAAATGCTCTTGGAAATGATGATATTATACTTTATTATCAACCTTTAATAAATAACAAAACAATGCAAGTAGATAAATATGAGTGCTTAGTAAGAATGATTGATGAAGATAGAATTATCTCTCCTTTTTTCTTTTTGGATATTTCTAAAAAATCTAATCAATATACAAAAATTACAAAAATAGTAATTGACAAAGCATTTCAAAAATTTAGTGATTTAGATTATGAGTTTTCGGTTAATATTTCCTATGAAGATATAGAAACTCCAAACTTTTTAGAATATATTAAATCAAAACTGTTACAATATAATGTCAAAAATAAGGTAGTATTTGAGATTCTTGAAGATGAAAGTATAAAAAATTACGATATACTTATAAAATTTATTGAAGATTTAAAAAGTTTAGGCTGCAAAGTTGCAATTGATGATTTTGGTTCTGGATATTCAAACTTTGAACATATTTTAAAAATGAATATAGATTATCTAAAAATCGATGCATCAATTATAAAAAATATAGTAAAAGATAAGAACTCATATAAAATTACTAAAACCATAATAGAATTTGCAAAAAATCTAGGTTTAAAAACTATCGCAGAATATGTTGAAAATGAAGAAATTTTTAAAACAGTTAAAAATCTAGGAGCCGATTATTCTCAAGGTTACTATTTTTCAGAACCAAAAGAGGCACCTGAACTAAACAAGTTTAACTAAGGCACGTAATGAACAAAGAGATACTTAAAAATATTAAAGTTTTATATGTAGAAGATGAAAATGATGTAAGAGAATTTACAGGTAAAACAATAAAAGCTATAGTTAAAGATATTATAATTGCAAAAGATGGAAAAGAAGGATTAGATGAGTATTTAAATAATCCTGATATTGATTTAATTGTTACAGATATTAATATGCCTAAAATGGGTGGATTAGAGATGTGTGAAGAGATTAGAAAAAGCAATAAGGAAGTACCTATTGTTATTACAAGTGCACATAATGACCCAAATTTTCTAAAACAAGCAATTGATGTTGGTGTTAGTGCATATGCAATGAAACCAATAGATTTATATCAATTAATTGAAAGTATGATTAAAGCAGTTGAACCTATTTTTCTAAGAAATCAATTAGAAAAAGTAAACTTATCTTTAGAAGAGAGAGTTGAAGAAGGTATAAAAAAAATAAAATCAATTTTAGATGCTCAAGATAATATTGTATTTGTAAGTGATATAAAAACTATAACTAATGTAAATAAAAAGTTTTTAGAGTTTTTTGATGTAAATTCACTTGAAGAGTTTTTGACAAAAACTCCTTGCATTACTGCATGTTTTAAAGAGGACAAAGGTTGTTTCAACTTAAAAAATATAGTTGGTGATGAAAAAAATTGGATTAAATATTTAATTAATCTTAGTGAAGTTGATAGAATAGTAAAAATAGCAAATAAAAATGGCGAAGATAGAGTTTTTACTGTAAATATTGATGATTATAAACAAAATGACTTTTATGTTATTTCACTAACAGATATCACAGAATTAAAAGAGAAATCAAATCTTTTAGAGTATCAAGCTAATCATGATTTATTGACAGGATTATTTAATAGACAAAAATTCCATGAAATTTTTGGAAAAGAGATAAGAAGAGATAAAAGATATGAAAATGAACTTTCATTAATACTTTTTGATATTGACCACTTTAAAATTTTCAATGATAAATATGGACATAATCTTGGAGATGAAGTTCTTAAATTTCTTGCTCAAATTGTATCAAAAAATGTAAGAGAACATGATACAATTGTTAGATGGGGAGGAGAAGAATTTATAGTTTTACTTCCTGAAACAAATATAGAAGGTGCAACTAAAGTTGCAGAAAAAATAAGAGTAGCACTTGAAAACTTTGAAGATAAGACTATTCCAGAAAAAGTAACAGCAAGCTTTGGAGTTACTACACTTACAGAAGGTGATGATGAAAATAGCTTCATACAAAAAGCTGACAAAGCTTTATATGAAGCAAAAACTCAAGGAAGAAATAGAGTTATCTCTAAAAGTTAAAATCTTCCCCTAAGTAGTGTTGTCTAACACTTCCATCACTTTTAATCTCTTCACTTTTACCTGAAGCTAATAATGAACCATTTTTCATTACATATGCTCTATCACAAATTTGAAGAGTTTCTCTTACATTATGGTCTGTAATTAAAACACCAATACCAATTTGTGTTAACTGATGAATAATTTCTTGAATATCTTTTACTGCGATTGGGTCAACACCAGCAAAAGGCTCATCAAGAAGTAAAAATTTTGGTTTTGATACTAAAGCTCTTGCAATTTCAGTTCTTCTTCTTTCACCACCAGATAAAGATATACCTTTTCTTCTTCTAATTGGCTCAATATTAAAAATCTCTAATAACTCCTCAACTCTTTTATGTTGTTCATCTTTATCTTTTGTTATTACTTCTGCTGCTAAAAATAGATTATCTTCAACACTTAAATCTTTAAAAATTGAAGACTCTTGTGGTAAATATCCTATTCCTTTTAGTGCTCTTTGATGTAAAGGAAGATTTGTAATATTCATATTATCAAAATATACATCTCCACTTGTTGGCTTTACAAGTCCACATACAGTATAAAATGTTGTTGTTTTACCAGCACCATTTGGTCCTAGAAGTCCAACAATTTCACCACTTTCTATTTCCAAAGAAATACCATGTAATATCTCAGTTTTTTTAATTTTTTTTGTTATATCTTTTATCTCTAGTTTATGCATAGATCTTATATTGCCTTTTATTATCTTTTTTTTCAATTTTTACTGTTATTACATTAAAACCATATGAATTAAGTAACTCTTCTAATCTCTCATCGCCCCACTCTACAAAGTGAATTCCAGATTTTTCAAACTCTTCTAATAATCCTAAAGAGATAAACTCTTCTAAGCCTTTATTATAAACATCATAATGATATAAATCATCAGAATAGATTGTTTGTATTGAGAATGTTGGTGAAGTTACTAAATCATCAACCCCATAACTTTTCACAAAGTTTTTAACAAGTGTTGTTTTACCACTTGCCAAATCTCCACTTAATAATACTACACAATCTTTTTTCTCTAGTAATAAATCTTTTAAATAATCTACTACTTTATTTATATTTTCTAATTCTAATTCAAACTCTTTTTGCAAAATCTACTACTTTATTAATTGATTAGAAACTTTTATTATCTCTTCTAGTTTCTCTTTTGCTTTTCCACTTAAAATTGCATCTCTTGCCATTTGAATACCCTCTTTCATATCTCTTGCTTTATCATCAACAAGTAAAGAAGCTGCTGCATTTAACAATACAATATCAAGTTTTGCATCAGTTATTTCATTTTCTAAAATACCTTTAGTTATTTTAGCATTCTCTTTTGCATCTCCACCAACAATAGCATCTTTAGGAGACAATTTAAAACCTAAAGCTTGAGGGTCTATTTCAAACTCATCAATTTTACCATTTATTAGTGTATTAGCAAAAGTTATATCAGATATTGATATCTCATCCATTCCATCATTTGAACTAACTACCATAGATCTTTTTGAATCTAGCATGTTAAGAGCTTCTGTTAATTTTCCAACATAATCTTTAGAAAATACACCTATCATCTGTTTTGAAACGGATGCAGGGTTTGATAAAGGCCCTAAAATATTAAATATAGTTCTGTGCTCAATTGACTTTCTAATTGGCATAATATATTTCATTGCTGGATGATGATTTGCTGCAAACATAAAACAAAAACCTGTTTGCTCAAGCATAGTTACAAGTTTTGGAGAAGTTAGATTTAGATTTACACCTAAAACTTCTAGCATATCAGCACTTCCACTTTTACTTGTAATACTTCTATTTCCATGTTTTGCTACATAACATCCACAAGCAGCAAGAAGAATAGAAACAGTACTAGAGATATTAAAACTATAACTTTTATCTCCTCCTGTTCCTACTACATCAATTGCTTTTGATTTTAAGTCATAATTTATTGCAAGAGGAATCATATGCTCTCTCATAGCACTTGCTGCTGCTGCTATTTCAGCTGCTGTTTCTCCTCTTTCATAAAGTTCAATTAAATACTCTCTAACCTCTTCTTGAGTCAATCTATTTTCAAAGATATCATCAAATTTTAATTTTGCTAAGCTAAACATCTCAGTTCCCACCTTCAAGTTTTTCTACGTACTCGGCCATTTTTGATTTTGGAGTAGATTTCGTTGCTGGAATTTGCAAAACCTTAAACTTATCACTTCTTTCTAGATATCTAATCTCTATGATATCGCCAACTTTAATCTCTTTAGATTTTTTTACTGGCATATTATTGACAAAGACAACTTGATGTGCAAGCATATCTTCTGCAACTGCTCTTCTTTTTGTTATATTTACTGCATTTAAAAATTTATCACATCTCATAATGATGATTATAGCTAATTTTAGATAAAATACATCCAAAATAATTTTATAATTTTATGGAGATGTCATGAGCAAAAAAGAAGTAAAAAAAGTTGTTTTAGCATATAGTGGAGGTTTAGATACTTCTATTATCTTAAAATGGCTTCAAGACGAATATAATGCAGAAGTTATTACTTTTACAGCTGATTTAGGACAGGGAGAAGAAGTTGAGCCAGCTAGAAAAAAAGCATTGGCGATGGGAATAAAACCTGAAAATATTTTTATTTTAGATATAAAAGAAGAATTTGTTAAAGATTATGTATTCCCAATGTTTAGAGCAAATGCTATATATGAAGGTGAATATTTATTAGGAACTTCAATTGCTAGACCTCTAATCTCTAAAAAACAAATTGAAATTGCAAACAAAATGGGTGCAGATGCAGTTGCTCATGGAGCTACTGGTAAAGGAAATGACCAAGTTAGATTTGAGCTAGGTTACTTAGGATTAAACCCAGAAATTACAGTTATTGCTCCATGGAGAGAATGGGATTTAAATTCAAGAGAAAAACTATTAGCTTATGCTAAAGAAAATGGTATTGAAATTGCAAAAAAACATTTAGATGAAAATGGAAATCCTGCAGTTAGTCCATACTCAATGGATGCAAATCTTTTACATATCTCTTATGAGGGATTAGCATTAGAAGATCCAAGTGCAGAGCCAGATGAATCTATGTGGTTATGGACAAATTCACCAGAAAAAGCACCAGATGAAGCTGAATATATTACAATTTCATATAAAAATGGTGACCCAGTTGCTATTAATGGAGAAGAAATGTCTCCAGCAACTTTATTAAAAACATTAAATGAATATGGAAATAAACATGGTATCGGAAGAATTGATATCGTTGAAAACAGATATGTAGGAATGAAAGCAAGAGGTTGTTATGAAACTCCAGGTGGAACAATCATGCTTAAAGCTCACAGAGCTATTGAATCAATTACATTAGATAGAGAAGCTGCTCACTTAAAAGATGAATTAATGCCTAAATATGCAAAATTAATCTATAGTGGATATTGGTTCTCTCCTGAAAGAGAAATGCTTCAAGCTGCTATTGATGAAACTCAAAAAGATGTTGAAGGTACAGTAAAACTAAAACTTTATAAAGGAAATGTTATTGTAGTAGGAAGAGAGTCTGAAAAAACACTATTCTCTGAAGCTCACTCAACATTTGAAGAAGATGAAGTTTATAATCAAAAAGATGCAGAAGGATTTATTAAACTTAATGCATTAAGATTTATTATCGCTGGACAAAAAAGAAAATAGATTAAACTCTTAATCAAAAAACTAAAGGAACATATTTTTTATGTTCCTTTTTTTATGCTTGCTATTTTTTAACTCTTTCACAAATACTTAAAAACTTGCTAAAATAGTATTTATTATAAATATGTGGGAGTTTTAATGAAAAAGCTTTATAGAAACTATAATCAATCAACAGAAATTTTTAAAGATTTTCAAAATAGATTTCCAAATAATATTAAATTAGAAAGTATTGGAAAAACTTGGGAACAAAGAGATATTAATCTTATTACAATATCAAGTGATATAAAAACAGCAGATAGTAAACCTGCACTATTTTTTACAGGAACAATTCATGCAAGAGAGTGGATAGGGCATGAACTATCTATTGAATTTACTAAGTATATATTAAAAAATATCAATATCTACCCTACTTTAAAATCATTTTTAAATGATGCAACTATTTATATAATTCCTTGTGCTAATCCTGATGGTTTTACTTATGCACAAAATCATTTCTCTTTTTGGAGAAAAAATAGAAGATTAAATAAAGATGGAAGTTATGGTATTGATTTAAATAGAAATTTTCCAATAGGTTTTGAAAAGTCAACTCTTACAACATCAAGTATTTATGCAGGAGAAGAACCATTTAGTGAACCTGAAACAATAGCAATTAAAAACTTTATTGAAACTCATACTAATATTACAATTGCACTTGATTATCATAGTCAAGGAAACGTATTTTTTCCTGCACATAATTTTAAACATGAAGATACAATAGACTCAACAGATTTAAATATCTTATGTGCAAATATGGCAAATACAATAAAAAAAATATCAAATAGAGAATATGGCATTCATCAAGGTAAACCACCTTGTGAAATCATTGGAGGAAGTGCAAAGGATTATTACTATTCAAAAGGAATATTATCAGCTGTTATTGAAGTTGGAACTAGAAATATAAGTGATTATTTAGACAATATGAACGAGCATGTAAAAGAACACATTGCTGCTTTAATTGAAGTATTAAAAGAAGTTCCAAATTATAATAAGAACAACACTCTAAAAAGAGTTGATGATTTTCAAATAGATGAAATTGGTTCAAATCATATTAAATTAAAATGGAAAGCAATTGTAAATAAAGATACTTTCTTTGAAATATATAGAAGTAAAAAAGATAAAGACTTTTGCAATGAATCAAATTTGATTGCAAGAACTCAAGCTTTAGAGTTTACAGATACAAATTTACTATCTAACACAAATTACTATTTTAATATAAGAGCTGTAAATAGTAAACAAAATATTAAATCAGCATTTTGTCCTCAAATTAGAGCAAGGACAAAGGTAGAATATGATGAGTTTTCAAGAACATACTTTGCAAATTTAAATCAAACAGGATACATCGCACAATATACACAAAACAATGAAAAACATCTAGGGAATGCTCCATTATTTGTAGGAATTGATGAAAAAAAAGGAGTATCTTATGCAGTTATTACCATTGATTTACAAACAATTCCAAAAGATGCAACTATAAAATATGCTTGCTTAAATCTATATCCAATAAATAGAGTAACAACTACAATAGAAAAATTTGGAGAATGGAATATTTCTATAATTGATACGGAAAATATTAAAGATATCACAAATTATGATGAGGTATCAAATGCAAAAATAATTAGTTATATAAGTAAACCAACCAAAAGCTCACAATTAACCCAAGGTATATGGAGAAAATGGGAACTCTCTACACTAGAATCTGCTTTACTTACTTCTCAAATAGAAAAAGGAAAAGTTGTTTTTAGAGTTGAAGGACCAAAAGAGTTAAAAATTGGACGAAAATCACAAATGATGCAGTGGGATATTGGAAATGGCAAAAATAGTTATGGTTTATCTTATAGACCAAGACTTGAATTGACTTTTACAACAAAGCCTTTGATAAAAAAGATTTCTGTAAATAATCTTTATACGATAAAAAAATCAACTATAATAAAAGATGAATTAATAACAGGATTTGATGAAAACTCAAATAAAATATATAGTGCACTAAATTTTAACTTATCATCACTACCTTCATATGAAGAAACAATAATTACAAACGCATATATAGAGTTAAATTCTATAAATAATTATATAAAAGAGGATATAAGATTTCATCTTGAATTTGTAGAGAATAGTATGCAAAAAAACTATAAAAGTATACAAAATAGAGATGTTATTCAAAATATAGGATATGACATAAGTGCAAGTGACTTACAAGATAATCAAAGACAATACTTTATTTTTGATTCTTTTGCAAAAAAGGAGTTAAACAAAAAACTAAAAGAGCATTTAGATGTTTTATTTGTTTTAAAACCAACAACTTCAATAAAAAATATAAAAAACAAAAAAATATCATGGGAATTAGAAAATAAAAAGTTAGAACCAAAATTAGTAATAGAATATATTAAAAAAAGAAGATTTCCTCTTGCTCAAGTTAGTAATACAAAAATAACAGTTGAAGATAATAAAATCAAAATATCTTGGAATAATCCTAAACATAAGGATTTTGTAGGAGTAAAAGTAATAAGAAATTCTTTTAGGAAACCTTTTAGTTCCCACGATGGCTATAAACTTTATTCAGGAAAAGATAATTTCACATATGATGAGTATGGAGCAATTGATGAAGATAAATATTTTGCAATTTTTACTTATGATGATGTTCCTAATTACTCTAAACCAATAGTTTTAAAATATAAAGCAAAGTAAGATTTGAATTTTTTATTTTTTGAAGCTATAATAATTTACTTTCAAAAAAAGGATATTTTATGATTTTAAAATTTAAAGAGTTTTATCCCCAAATTGATAAAAAAGCATGGATTGCGCCAAGTGCTGATTTGATTGGAAATATTGAAATTGGTGAAGATTCATCAGTTTGGTTTGGTTGTGTACTAAGAGCAGATATAAATAAAATAAAAATAGGTAAAAAAAGTAATATACAAGATTTATCTATGATTCATACAGATGTTGACACACAAACAATAATTGGAGATAATGTAACAATTGGTCATAAAGTAATGTTACATGGATGTACAATTAAAAACAACTGTTTAATTGGAATGAGTGCA
This sequence comes from Arcobacter sp. CECT 8986, assembly GCF_004116725.1. Classification (NCBI taxonomy): domain Bacteria; kingdom Pseudomonadati; phylum Campylobacterota; class Epsilonproteobacteria; order Campylobacterales; family Arcobacteraceae; genus Arcobacter; species Arcobacter sp. CECT 8986. The sequence goes on from NZ_PDKG01000007.1 coordinate 102,035, forward strand.
ACAATATTAGATAATGCAGTAATAGGTGAAGGCTCAATAGTTGGTGCAAACTCTTTGGTAACACAAGGAAAAGAGTTCCCTCCTAATAGTTTAATTATGGGAAGTCCTGCTAAAGTTGTTAGACAACTAACATCAGAAGATGTAGAGAAGCTAATCAATCATGCAGCACATTATGTCGAATACAAAAATGATTATTGCTAAAAATAAAAAAGATAGAAGAACTACTCATCTTCTATCTAAAAGTTGTATTATTTCACTAAATAGAGTTAATTTTGTATTTAACTCTTTATCATTCTCTTTTTTTAAATCCTCTTTTGTACTGTTAAATACTCTTGCAAGAGCTTCTATTTGTTCGTTTTGTTCTTTTAGTTTATTTACATAGTGAGTTGATAAATATGATTTTTCAACCTCTTTAAATAGTGCTTCAATTTTAAAAGGTTTCAATATATAATGATTTACTCCATAATTAATTGAATCAATTAAATATTGTTTATCACTATATGCAGTTGTAATTATGCATGCAATTTTTGGATTTATTGATTTTATTTTTTTTATCATATTTATACCATCAATATGTGGCATATTTAAATCAGTTATTATAACATCAATTTTATTTTGAAATTGCATAAATTTATTTATGCCTTCTCTTCCGTCTTTTGCAGTAATACACTTTTTAAACATTGAAGAAAAGCAACATTCTAAATTTTCTCTAATATTTTCTTCATCTTCAACATATAAAACTGTTAAATTTTTCATTAATTCTAAATTTATTGTATTTTGCATTTTATTTCTCCTCAATAAGAGAAATTATACAAACAAAAAGTATTAGAAAAGTGTTATAAAATATTTATTTTATATCCTAAACTATAAATATTTTCAATATTTAACTCTGGAATTTTCTTTCTTAGTCTTGAAACTATGTTTTTTAAATTTTTTATATCCACTTCTTTATCAAAACTATCTTCCCACAAAATAGGAATGATTTCTTCAACAGAATGAGCTTTTTCTGGGGTTTTAAGTAATAGTTCTATTAGTAAAGTCTCTTTTTTTGTAAGTTTTATTGAGTGTCCATCTTTTAATAATTGTTTTGTTGTAATACTCCATATTAGATTTTCACTTATTTTTATCTCTTCAAAATTAATTTTTTCATTTAAACTGTTTTGTTTGTGAATTTTACTTGTTAATTCATAGATTAACTCTATAAATTCATCATAATTTAATGGTTTTTCTAAAAAATGTGAGATTCCTAAATTTACAAAAGATATAAGATGATGAGTTTCACTTTCACCAGATAAAACAACTATAATTTGATTTGGATTATTTTCATAAACTTTTTTAATAAGCTCAAGTCCATCCATTTTAGGCATTTTTACGTCTGTTAATACAATATCAAATGTTTTATTATTTAACTTAGAATACTCTTGATATTTTAAAAATCCTTCTTCTCCATCATTTGCAATTACTATATCATCTTCAAAAAATAGCTCTTTTAGTAAATCTTTCATCTCTTTTCTAATATTATTATCATCTTCGACAAAAAGTATAGATATATTTTTGCAATACTCTTCTAATAAAACATAATCAACCATAAAACAACTCCAAATCAATTAATAAGAATGAAAATTATACAATATAAAAAATTAATTAGTAAGATAAAAAAATGCCTACAAATATAAATAATGATATAGAAGTTATTTTAAACTCATTAATAGAAGGAACAATCCTTGTAAAAAATGGTTTTATTGAAAATGTAAATGATTCGCTCATTCAAATTTTAGAATATAATTCAAAAGATGAACTAATAGGAAATCTTGCAACTGGTGTTTTAATTCCTTCAACAACAGAGAAATTCTTAGAGTTTAACAAACATATATTTCAAGAAGTTACTTTAGTATCAAATAATGGAGACTTAATTCCTGCAATACTAAAAGTAAATGATATAAAAATACAAAATGAAGAGTATAAAATTGTTACAATAATTGATTTAAGAGAGTTTAGAGAAAAAGATACTTTATTATTTAAACAATCAAGACTAGCTGCAATGGGTGAGATGATTTCTATGATTGCTCACCAATGGCGACAACCGCTTAGTGCAATAAGCTCAATTTTGGCAAAACTAAAAATTAGAAGTTTAAAATCACAAAATGAAGAGATAATAAAACTAAATGATGAATTTGACAATATAAGTAACTATATTCAATATATGTCAAAAACTATTGATGATTTTAGAAACTTTTTCAAAGATGATAAGCAAAAAGAGTATTTAGATATTATAGAAGTAGTTAATATTGCTGTAATTATGGTAAAACCTATACTTGATTCTAAAAATATAAAAATAGATATTAATAAAAAAGAGAATTTAAATAAAATATTTACATTTAAAAATGAACTAATACAAATAATATTAAATATACTAAATAACTCTATTGATGCAATGGAGGAAAATAATATAAAAGAAGGGAAAATTAATATTAGTTTTTCTCATAGTGAAGATTATTTAAGAATAATAATCGCTGATAATGCAGGAGGAATTCCAAAACATCTAATCTCTAAAATATTTGAGCCATACTTTACAACAAAACATGAAAAAAATGGAACTGGTCTTGGATTATATATGTGTAAAGTTATATTAGAAAAACATTTTAGTGGAACAATAAATGTAAAAAATATAGAAAAAGGAAGTTCTTTTTCTATTGATATTAAAATATAGAGTAGAAGTTACTCTATATTTTATAGACTTTTATATGCGTCATCTAGTTTTTGATAAAGGTCTTTAAAACTTACATTCTCAGTCTGTTTTAAAATATTAATCATAATAACATTATCTTCTTTTCCATCCCACTCTTTTATATAAGTTCCCTCTTTATATCCATTGTCTTGTCTAAATTTATTTAAACAATTTTTACCAATATAAAGTTTTTGTAACCAAGTAAAAGATAATCCAGAGATTTTACAACATCTAAAGAATTGGTCAATAAATCTCTCTATTCCACTAAATGAAGGCATGTTATTTGTTTGAATAGCTAATGCAATATATGATAATTTTTCTGCTTCTTTTATCATAGCTTTAACATCAACTTCTTCATTTGCTTCATAAATACAATGTGTATTTACTAAAGATACAGCTTTAGGAACATTTGTTTCTTGAAGAATATAAGACATTAAAAAATGCCAAATATCAACTAACTCAACATGAACATTATTCATATCAGGTTCTGCATTAATATTTTTCCAGTGTTTCCAAGGAGCAGAATCAATTAACTCTGCAACTTCCATATGAATACATCTAAGCCAATTTATCTCTTTTTCAAACTTATTAATTCCTAATTCCCAATTTTTACCATTTGTAGAATCATTTAACTCTTTTTGTAATAAAAACATCTCTTCTAATTTATGTGGAAATGATGAAGCCTCTTCCAATAAAGTTGCAAGAGGTAAACACTCTTCAACTAAATTATCTAAAGTACTATTATTTGGTAAAGGCTTTTCACCTTTTAAAAGATGTATAATCAATGAAATTGTATAAGGAACTTCCTCTTTTTGTTCCCATTGTAAAATCTCTTTAGGTGTAACACCTATATATTTTGCAAAATCTTCAATTGTTAAAAAACCTAATGATTTTGTAACTATTTTTAAATCTTTGTATAACAAATTTATTCTCCTATATTAATGGTAATTCTATTTTAAAAACTGCACCTAAATCAGAATTAGATACAGAAAGTTTTCCTAAACTATGTTGTTCAATAATGGTTTTACTCATATAAAGCCCTATTCCTGTTCCATTCTTTTTCTCTTTTGTAGAAAAATATGGTTCAAAAACTTTTGATATTATATTTTCAGGTATTCCGCCTGCATTGTCTTCTATATCTACAACTAAAAAATTGTCATTACAGTAGCAGTGAATATTAATTAAACTATCTTCAATTTTTTTCTCTACCATAATGTCTCTAGCATTTTTAATAATATTTATTAAAACTTGCACTATTTCATTTATATGAATTTTTAAAACAACATCATCATCTATTTTTAAATTTAAACTTATTGCATCAACTTTTAGCATATAAGATAAAAACTCAACTGTTCTATTTATCAAGCTAGAGATTCTAATAATCTCTTTTTCTTTATTTGGCTTGAAGAAATCTCTAAAATCATCAATTGTTTTTGACATATATTCAAGTTGTATTCCAACATCATCAACTACTTGATTTATGACATCATCTGTTATCTCACCATCAATCATTTTCATTAAAGGTAATTTTTGAATCAAAATAGAGACAGCTTGTAATGGTTGTCGCCATTGGTGAGCAATCATTGAAATCATTTCACCCATTGCAGCAGATTTTGACTGTTCAATTAAAATATTTTGTTGTTCTTCATACTCTTTTTTAGAAGTAATATCTTGACTAATAGCATAAAAACCAACTATATTTTGTACTTTATCAAAAATTGGTTCAATAGTTGCATAAACCCAGTAATTTGAACCATCTTTTTTCTTATTTTTTATCTCACCATGCCATATTTTGCCAGATAAAATAGTTTGCCACATTTGTTTGAAAAGTAAACTATTCATATCAGGGTGTCGAATTATATTGTGAGGTCTACCTAATAATTCATCTTTTTTATATCCAGCAACCTCACAAAAACCTTCAGAGACTTCAGTTATTATTCCCTCTTTATTTGTTTTTGACATAATGATATATTTATTTACAATTGATAGTGTCTTAATAAGTTTGTCTTCAACTTCGTTTACAGTTTGAGTATATTTTGACAAAATATCTGAAAAGTTTAATTCAAAAATATTATCTAACTCTTTATCAAGCTCAAAAGAGTTTATTTTTCTATCATATGTAAGTCTTGTAATTGCTGATTTAAAACTAGAACATATTTGAAAAAGTTCTACTGTAGAAAAGTTAAAATATCTAAAGTATTTTAGTAGTTCTTCCATTACTGGGCATTTGCCCATATTGGAACTGTCTTCTATAATTTTTATATAATTATCAAATACAAAACTTGCATACTCTTTACTAAAAAATTCTTTATCTATTCTTTTTGAAACTAAAATGCCTGATACATTTTTATTATCTAACCAATAATCAATAATAATATTTTTATCTTCTTGGAAAATAGTAATGTAATCAAGTAATTTCATATAGGGCCTATCTTTAATAATTAGTAATAATTTTACTATTTATTATCTTTGTTTTGGATTATAAAAGTTACACTCTTTCCCACTAGATTTTTTAACAACATTTGCAGGAATTATTTTTGACTTAAAGCCATAAGCCTTGCAACCATGTGGGTTGTTATTTTCCCACGTAACATAATAATACTGACACTTTTGACATATAATTTTTTCACTCATAAGCTAATTATAACAAAAAATTACTAATTTTCATTTTAGATTAAGATAAGTTTAAATAGAATTCTATATAAATTATTACTATATGGCTGATTTGGTGCTTTTTGAAGTCTAGCAAAACAAAAATTTTTATTCTTCAAATGATATCATTTTTGCTTATTTTTTATGATTACGAATATCATAATCAAAGTGTCAATTAGTGTCATTTTTTTAACATTAGTTGATTTTTAGATTATTATTTTTATATGGAATAGTTTTTGCATATAAAAATTATTTATTTAGATATGTGAATTTACTCATAAGAGGTTATAAAATGTTTAGAAATGTCCCAACAAAATATAAAATATTAGCAAATATGCTTATATCTCAAGCTGCATTTGCTGCAATTAGTATTACATCAATTGTATCTACACACAGTATAGTTGCAATTATAGTTGTTAATTTATTCTTTGCAATTACTATTGCTTACACAAACTATTCTGCCATGAGACGGATAATAGGTGGAATAGATAGGATTAAAGAGTATCTACATGATTTTATGGATTATGCATTTATGAAATCAAATAAAATCAGAAAAGCAGAATTTATAAAAAAAGATGAAATTGGAGATATTTTAAAAGAGTTAAATATATACTTTGATTCATTTGATGATATGAGAAAACAAGATATGAAAGTATTAGGTGAAATTGTTCTTGTTTTAAATAAAGTAGAACAAGGTACTTTTAGATGTAGAGTAAAATCAACAACTGAAAATCCAATGATTATGACTTTAAGAAAGACAATAAACACTATGCTTGATTTGTTAGAAGACCATATGAAAAACCTTGAAGGTACTTTAAAAGCATACTCTAAAAATGACTTTACTCATAAAATTAATATTCCTGATAATTTAAGAGATAGAATGCTTTCAGTAATGACAGGAGTAAACTTATTAGGTGATACACTAATTGATAATGCCAAATCAAATTTACAAAATGGTCAATTACTTGAAAATGATGCTGTATCTATGAAAAACTCTATGAATAATCTTGCAGCAAAAGCAAATGAACAAGCAGCAAGTTTAGAAGAGACAGCAGCAGCAATTGAAGAGATTACTTCTATTACAAGAAACAATGCACAAAATGCTCAAGAAATGGCAACACTAAGTGATTCTGTTAGAGACTCAGTTACAAGTGGTAGAACATTAGCAACAAAAACAGCAACTTCAATGGAAGATATTAATACGCAAGTATCAACAATAAATGATGCAATTACAGTTATTGATCAAATCGCATTCCAAACAAATATTCTTTCACTTAATGCAGCAGTAGAAGCAGCAACAGCAGGAGAAGCAGGAAAAGGTTTTGCAGTAGTTGCAGCAGAAGTTAGAAACCTTGCTAATAGAAGTGCACAAGCAGCTAAAGAGATAAAAGACATAGTAGAAAATGCCACACAAAAAGCACATGAAGGAAAACAGATATCTGATAATATGATTAAAGGATATGAAGAGTTAAATAGTAGAGTAGAAAAAACTATTACTATTATTGAAAATGTTAGTGCAGCCTCAAGAGAACAAATGACTGGAATTGAACAGATAAATGATACGGTAACTATGCTTGATAAAGTAACACAAGAAAATGCAAGTGAAGCTTCTCAAATAACAAGTATTGCACACAATGTATCTAAAATGGCACAAGATTTAGTAAAAGATGCCAAAAATAAACAATTTTAATGGAGTCAGTTATGGCAAATGAAAAAGAAACAGTATTAGATGAATATGCATTTTTAGTAAGTGAAACAGATAAAAAAGGAATTATTACTTTTGCAAATGATGACTTTTGTAGAATTGCAGAATTTAAACTTGATGAATTAATTGGAAAACCACATAATATTGTAAGACACCCAAGTATGCCTAAAAAAGCATTTAAAGATTTATGGGAAACAGTTAAAAAAGGCGAAATTTGGACAGGTTATGTAAAAAATGCTACTAAATCTGGTGGATTTTACTGGGTATTTGCTACTGTTTACCCTTTTGAGAGTTGTGATGGTTCTCAAGGTTATTTATCTTGTAGAAGAAGAGCTTCACAAGAAGAGATAACTCAAGTGGAAGAACTTTATAAAAAATGGAATGCTCAAGAGAAGTAAGGTTAAATAACTACCTTACTCTCTATTGCTTTAGATAAAGATATTAAATCTACATTTTCTAAACTAACCCCTGTTGGAACACCTTGTGCAATCTTCATAAAATTAATTTCAAAATGTTTTAACTTATCTTCAATAAACAAAATAAAAGCATCATTTGAAATTGATGGTGTAATTGCAAATAAAATATCAGTCACCCTATTTTCATTTACTAAATCCATTAATCTATCAATACTATGCTCATCAAGTTCTTCTATTACAAAATATAATCCATCAAACTGTTTTGATTCTTCTATTACAAAGATATCTTTTGCACTTTGTACAATACAAAGCATTTTTTGATTTCTTGTATCATCTAAACAAAATTCACAAATTTCATGTTCACTCATTGAACCACATTTTGTACATTTATTTATATTTTTAATAGCATTTTCAATACTATGTGCTAACTTTACACCACAGTAATTATCATTCATTACAATATGGTAAGCCAGTCTTAAAGCTGATTTTTTACCAATAGTTGGTAAAGACTCAAATGCTTCGACTAATTCATAAAATTTTTCTAATCCTTTTTTCATAATTTGGATTATATCAAAGATTTATCATAATTTAGATAAAATCGCCAAAAATATATGTTAGGAGTACTAATATTGACTGAAATAGATTATTATGAATTATTAGAAGTAAGTAAAGATGCGGATAAAAGCACGATAAAAAAAGCTTATAGAAAAATGGCAATGAAGTATCACCCTGACAAAAATCCAGATGATACTCAAGCCGAAGAAAAATTTAAAGCAATAAATGAAGCATATCAAGTATTAAGTGATGAAGAAAAAAGAGCTATTTATGATAGATATGGTAAAGCAGGACTAGAAGGACACGGTCAAGGGGGTGGTTTTTCAAGTGCTGGTTTTGATGATTTAAGCTCAATTTTCGAAGAGATGTTTGGGTCTGCGTTCAGTGGTGGCGGAGGCTTTGGAAGTAGAAGACAAAGAAAAACTTATAATTATAATTTAGATATTGGAATTGAAGTACAAGTTGAATTTAACGAAGCTGTATTTGGTTCAAAAAAAGATATAACTTATAAATATAAAGATGCTTGTAGTACTTGTAAAGGTACAGGAGCAAAAGATGGTAAACTATCTACTTGTTCTACTTGTCAAGGTCAAGGTCAAGTTCATATGAGACAAGGTTTTATGACTTTTGCACAAACTTGTCCAAATTGTCATGGTACAGGTGAAGCAAAAGCTGAAAACTGTAAAAAATGTTCAGGTACTGGATATCATGAAAAAGAAGAGACTTTTGAAGTAAATATTCCAGAAGGTGTAAATGATGGAAATAGAATAAGAGTTTCTAAAAAAGGAAATATTGCACCAGATGGTTCAAGAGGTGATTTATATATCCAAATTTCAGTAAAAGAGGATTCACATTTTGTAAGACATGGTGATGATATTTATATTGAAATTCCACTATTCTTTACACAAGTTGCACTTGGAGGAAAAATTAAAATTCCAGGATTGAGAAATGAACTTGAATTAGTAATTCCTCAAGGAGCAAAAGACAAACAACAATTTACTTTTAAAGGTGAAGGTGTTAAATCTGTTCAAGGTTATGGAAAAGGTGATTTAATTGTTCAAATTCAAATAACTTATCCAAAATCTTTAAATAATGAACAAAAAGAGTTATTAGAAAAACTTCAAGAAAGTTTTGGAATAGAGAGTAAACCTCACGAATCTAGCTTTGAAAATATGTTTGACAAAGTTAAAAAGTGGTTCTCATAAAATAAGTAAAGGTTTAGATACCTTTACTTATCTTCTCAATTACATTTTTTAGATTTTTGGCTGATTCTAAAATAGGTTTATCATTTTCAAAATTTATTAGATTTTTTGCTTTTAGTTCAAAATCTGCTCTTTGCAATCTTTTTTCAATTTCTTCTAAAGATTCTCTTTTTCTTTTTATTAATCTGTTTTTTAAACTGCTTTTCTCAAGAGTTATATTTATTGTATAAACATTATCAAATATATTTTCAAAATCTTTAATTACACTTCTTGATACAGATATAATATTGATTTTATTTTCTATACTTGATTTTGCAATTCCATAAAAGTTATTATGTGCACACCAAGATGAGATAAAAAATTCTTCTTTTCTTAACTTTAAAAATTCATCTTTACTTAGATAAAAATTATCTTCATTTTCATCTGCTTTTCTTGTAATATATCTTTTTACTATATTTATATTATCTACTTTGTGAAGTTGTTTTAATAGACTATCTTTGCCAACTCCACTTGCACCAACTATTAAGATTATAATTTCATTTGATTTTTTTTGCATTTAATATTTTATAAATATATTACTTAGAGTAATATTTTAGATTATTTATTAGTCATATTTTTATTACTAAATTAAATAAATATAAGTAAAAATAGAAATAATATTAAAATTAACTTATAAAATAGGCAAAATTATAATAGTTATTTAATTATATTTAACATATAATAATTATTAAATAATATTATATTGAGGTAAAAATGAAAAAACCATACTTAGATTCATACCCAAATAAAGAAGGATTTTTTGGAGAATTTGGTGGTTCTTATATCCCAGAAGAACTAATAAAACCATTTGAAGAGATAAAAAATGCATACGAAGAGATAAAATCTACTCCTAAATTTATTGAAGAGTTAAAATATGTAAGAAAACATTATCAAGGTAGACCAACTCCAATAAGTTTTGCAAAAAATCTATCAAACTTTTGTGGTGGTGCAAAAATATATTTAAAAAGAGAAGATTTAAATCATACTGGCGCGCACAAATTAAATCATTGTATGGCAGAAGTAATATTAGCAAAACATTTAGGTAAGAAAAAAGTAATTGCTGAAACAGGAGCAGGACAACATGGAGTTGCATTAGCTACTGCTGCTGCATATTTCAATTTAGAATGTGAAATTCATATGGGTGAAGTTGATATAAAAAAAGAGTACCCAAATGTAGTTAGAATGAAAATTCTAGGTGCAAAAGTAGTTCCTGCAACTCATGGATTAAAAACTCTAAAAGAAGCAGTTGATAGTGCATTTGAAGCTTACTTAAAAGATACAGAAAACTCAATATATTGTATTGGTTCAGTAGTTGGTCCTCACCCTTTTCCAATGATGATTAGAGATTTTCAAAGTATTATTAGTATAGAAGCAAAAGAGCAATTTTTTGAATTAGAGTGTAAATTACCTGATAATATTGTTGCTTGTGTTGGTGGAGGAAGTAATGCTATTGGGATTTTCTCTTCTTTTATTGATGAAGAAAATGTTGATTTATATGGGGTTGAGCCTATGGGAAAAGGTGAAAAAATAGGTGAACATTCTGCATCATTGACATATGGAGAAGAAGGGATAATGCATGGATTTAACTCAATAATGTTAAAAGATGAAAAAGGTGAACCAGCAGCTGTACATTCAGTTGCAAGTGGAATTGACTATCCATCAGTTGGTCCAGAACATGCTTTTTTGAAAACTAAAAATAGAACAAAAGTTGGTTTATGCACAGATGAAGAAGCAATTGATGCTTTTTATAAATTATCACAACTTGAAGGAATTATACCTGCATTAGAATCAGCTCATGCAGTTGCTTATGCAATGAAACTTGCAAAAACTCTTCCAAAAGAGAAAACAATTTTAGTAAATCTTAGTGGAAGAGGAGATAAAGATATAGATTACGTAGTAGAGAACTACCCTCTTTGAAATATAGTGTAATTAGTTTTTTTAAACTAATTACAACTATCTTGCTTTGATAGAAATTTCAATTCATTACAAGAAAATCCTGCTTGTTTTCTTGCTTCAAAATTGATTGGATATTTTTTATTTGTACTTCCTGGATATACTTTTTCTAATATTTTTAGATATGTACTTTCAGGCTCTAAATTTTGTTTTTCACACTCATATTTAAACCACTTATCCCCTTTTGTTACATGAGTTATCTCTTCTTCCAATATAATATTTAAAGCTTTTAATATTTTTTCATTAAACTTATCTGGGTTTGATTTTAGTTTTTCCATAATTTTTGGATTTTGCTCTAAACCATTTGCTTCTAAATATCTTGGAACAACTGCCATTCTACTTAATAAATCAGGTGTTAGTTTCATAGCTTCAAATAAGTTTGTATGTACATTTAACTCTCCATACTCTACTCCTAATTCATTTAGAAGCTTTTCAATCATCAAAAAGTGTCTTATTTCATCTTCAGCAACTTCTAGCCAATCTTCATAATACTCTCTTGGTAAATTTTTGAATCTTAAAGCTGCATCTAAAGCTAAATCAATCGCACCATACTCAATATGTGCAACTGTATGGAGTAATGATACTTTTCCCTCTTTTGTATTTACATATTTTCTAGGTTTGGCTTCATTTGGAGGGACAATTTTCAAAAAGTTATGGTATGATGGTACTGTTATATTTTGTAGTGTATAGTTGTCACTAAAGTCAATTGTTGACACTTTAAAGTTTTTGTAAAATTTTTCAAATAAGTTAAATTTATTTTTAGGGTTTTCTTCTAGTAAGATAGCTTCTAAATCTTTGAAATAATTCATATTTTACCTCTATGTTGATATAATGAATAATAGTAATTATAAATTGAATTTTATCGAAGTAAGGTTTAAACATATGCAAATAAAAAAACAACCAATGGGTGATTATCAAACTAACTGTTATATTGTCACTATTGATAACAAAGATTTAATTATTGATCCTGGAGTAAATGCAACACAATGGGTAAAACAAAATGTTACTAATCCTATTGCAATTTTAAATACACATGGACATTTTGACCATGTTTGGTCAAATGCAGAAGTTAGTAAAGATTTAGATATTAAAATTTATTGTCCAAAAGATGATGAATTTATGCTAAGTAGAGACCCATATAATTTAGGTATGAAACCTTCAAAAGCTGATGTTTTAGTAGAACATGACGAAGAGTTCGATTTTGATGGAATAAAAGTTAAATTTCATTTTTTCCCTGGTCATACTCCAGGTTGCTCAGCAATTGAGATAGAAGATAACTTATTTACAGGGGATTTTATTTTCAAAAACTCTATTGGAAGATGTGATTTTCCTTTTTCTAATCCAAAAGATATGAAAGATAGTATAAATAGAGTTCTAACTTGGGATAAAAACTTTAGAATATATCCAGGTCATGGTGCACACACTACACTTTTTCAAGAAAAAGAGTCTTTAAAGGCTTGGTTAAATTATTTATAAAAGGTAAAAAATGAGTAATACAATGCTTAATTCTTTTAAACAAATTTTAGAAGAGAAACAAAAAGATTTATCATATTCTGAACTTTCAATTAATGAAGACAAAAGACTTATTGAGATTTTTTCTGAATCTTTAAAATATCTTGCACTTTCACTAAAAAATAGTTATGAAATAGATATTATTGATATATCTTTTTTAGATAAATCAAACAATTACTCTGATTATATATATAAATCTGAAAATAGTAAAAATAATAATTTTTTAATTGAGTATAAAATTACACTAAGTCACAATGTACAGATTATTTATGAAATAACTGCAAATGATGAAGAACACTATAAAAAATTAAAAAATAGTTACGAAATTTTGATTACAACATTTGACATTATCTCTCAAACTCTTTATAATAAATATTTAGAAGATTGTATTAAGCAGTTATCTTTAAAAGATCAAATAACAGGTCTTTATAATAGAAAATATTTAGAGCTTTATTTGGATAAGGTTTTATCTTTAAGTAAAAGAGAAAATAAAAAGATAGCTTTTTTAAAAATTGGAATAGATAAATTTAAAGCAGTTATTGATGAATTTGATTATAAAATCGGAGATAAAGTTTTAATTGCTTTAGCCAATTTATTAAAAAATATTATTAGAAAGTCAGATATTGTTGTTAGAGTTGATTCTGATGAATTTTTAGTTGTTTTGCAAAATATTGGAAATGATGAAAATGCAAAAATGCTTGCTCAAAAAATCATTGAAACTTTTGCACAAGAAGCAATTATTGTAAATAATGAAACAAATCAGACTCTTTTTAAAACAATTTGCGTAGGAATTTCACTTTTCCCCGATAATGCTGATACAATAGAAGAGGTATTAAGAACTTCTGACAATGCATTATATGAAGCAAGAAATAATGGAAGAAGCCAATACTTTCTATACAATGATAGTAAAATGCACACAATAGATCTATTTTAGGATGTTATTTTGAGAAAAAATATATTAAATTTAATAAAGTCATCTGCCACGAATGAAGAAGATTATAAAGCTTTAGAAGATATCTTTACTTTATATGACCAATTACAGTTTGCATCGGATATAAAACAAATGGCAAATGATATTTACAGTTGGTTACACAATACATTTAAAATAGACAATGTATTAATCTCACTGTTTGATATTGAGAGTAATTCAAAAGAAGAGATATTAGAACATGGAAACCAATTTTATTTAGATGATAAATTATCTTTTTTCTTTATTATAAATACTCATACAAATTTAAATGCCATAGTATCTTTTTGTGCATCAGATGAGAGACATTTTGATGTACTTGATAAAAAATATACGGTTATAGAATCAGCATTTTTCCAAATATCTCCAATTTTACAAAATGGAATTATTAAGAAAAATTATATTGAATCTCAATCATTAGACTCAGTAACAAATGTTTTCAATAGACATTATTTAGTTGAAAATTTAAATAAACAGATTACTTTATCAGGTAAACAACATAAAAAAATATATTTTCTAATGGTTGGAATTGACCACTTTAAAGCTGTAATTGATGAGTTTGATTATGATGTAGGAGATAAAGTTCTAATAGAATTAGCAAAAGTAATCCACTCAAATATATCAGAGTTTGATATGGTTGCAAGATTGACAGGTGATGAGTTCCTAATCTCTATTTTAAGTACTGAAAATGATGGGGATATAGACAATATTGCTAATAAAATTATTAATAGTTTTTCTCAAGTTGGAGTAAAAGTTTCACATAATCCAGAACAAATACTTAAAAAAACAATTTGTATTGGTTATGATGTTTACTCTTATGGAGAAGATAAAAGTATCGATGATACTATAAAAAATGCAGATATCGCTTTATACGAAGCAAAAAATAAAGGTAGAAGCCAAGTATTTGACTTCAATAACCTAAAAGAAGAAGATACTATAGATTTATTTTAGTTTTTCTTCTTCGCTTTAACATAAACTCTTTTAGGTGCTGGATAACCTTCAACTGTTTTTGTTTTATCATCTTTATCAAGAAAATCTTCCAAACTTTGGTCAAATGACCATTCTGTTTTTCGTTGTTCTTCTGATGTTGTTGTAGTAATAGCAATTACTTCAATATCCTCAAAACCTGCTCTATTTAACCAATTTTTTAATGCTGGGATTGTTGGAATAAAATAGATATTTGGTATTTTTGAATATCTACCATTTGGTGTTAAAGCAACTTCTTGCTCTCCATCTATCATAAAAGTATCAATTAAAATTTCACCATTTTTATTTAATCCTTTTGCAAGGGATTTTAGACACCCTACTGGGTCTGCTCTATGATATAAAACACCTAGCATAAAAATAAAATCAAATGTATGATTATAATACTCTAAATGCTCAACTCCAAGTTTTTCATAAACAATATCTGACTTTACAAAGTGATTAATAAACTCAAATTGTAACATTGTTAAAGCACTAGGGTCAAAACCAATCAAACGTTTAGGTTTATCTTCTAACATTCTAAACATATAATAACCATTGTTACAACCAATATCTGCAACTACTTTATCTTTTAAATTAAAATGAGGTCTAATAAGATTATATTTTATATTACTTTGCCATTCACTATCAATTTCTAATCCAAAAAGATTAAAAGGCCCTTTTCTCCATGGAATAAGTTTTTTAGCTGTTTCTAAAATAATCTCATGTTCTTCTTGTGTTAAATCTTCTTTTTTACCAACTGTAAACCAATCATTATAATCTATAAATAAATTATCTTTTTGTATTTCAAATGACTTTTTCACTTGTTCATACAAAGGCTTAATATTTTTCCACTCTAAACATTTTGTTTTTTCTTTTTTTAGTTCTTCTATATTCATAACGCAATTATATTAAGTATTAGTTAAAAAGATGTTTTAATATCATTGTTCATTAGAAATAAAATTCAATTCTGTTATAATCGGCACTTTGAATTTTATAGTAAATCAACTACACATAAAATTCACAATAAAATCACTATAATATAGGCGTATTATAAAATTAAAAAGGATAAAGTTTGAAAAGAGTGACTAATGTCTTGTTTTCTTTTAAGACAACACTTGCATTGCTAATGATTTTAGCACTTGGTGCAGCTGTTGCAACTTTTATTGAAAACGACTATGGTACTTCAACTGCAAGAGTTTTAGTATACAATAACATATGGTATGAAACTGCATTAGTACTAACAACAATCAACCTTTGTGGAATTATATTTAAGTATAAGATGTGGAAGCATCCTGCTAGATTTATTTTTCACGTTTCGTTTGTTGTTATTCTAATTGGAGCTGGTGTTACTAGGTATTTAGGTTATGAGGGTATTATGCATATAAGAGAAGGTGAAACTCAAAATAAAATGATATCTTTAGAGCCTTATTTACAAATCAAAATAAATCAAGAAAATGCAACTTATTATAAAGAGTATAAAAAAGAGTTTGCAAATACTATTTATGGAGAAGAAAATACTTCTACATCTAAAAAGATTTTTGCAAGTATCGTAAAAACTGCAAATAATTTTGACCATAAAATCAAATTTAATGGAAAAGTTTTAGATATAAAATATAACAACTATCTTTTTGTAAAAAAAGGTAATGCTTCTATGGGAATTTTAGCTGTTGATGTTACACTAAATGGTGAAACAAAAACAATTAAACTTCCAGGTAAAAGAGGACAAGAAGGTGTTGTAAAAGTTGAAGACTTTGGAGATACAGTTGTAACACTTGAATACGGTTCAAAAATACTTACACTTCCATTTAGTATAAAACTAAGAGATTTCCAACTTGATAGATATCCAGGAAGTATGGCTCCTTCATCTTACGCATCTGAAGTTACAGTTATTCAAAAAAATAAAGAACCTTTTGATTATAGAATATTTATGAATAGAACTTTACATGAAGGTAATTTCTTATTTTTCCAAAGTTCTTATGACCAAGATGAGAAAGGAACAGTATTGTCAGTAAATAATGACCCAGGGAAATGGCCAACATATTTAGGTTACTTTTTATTATCACTTGGTTTAATATGGAATTTATTCGATAGAAAAAGTAGATTCTGGAAATTAACTAAATATCTTAAAAGTAATACAGCAGCTTCATTTTTATTAGCATGTTTATTAAGTTTTGCATTTACTACTGATGCAAAAGCAATTGAAGAACAAAGTATTGCTACTTCTGCACAAGATACAGTAATTAATTATTTAAATGCTTTTCAAAAAGATTCAAAACAAACAGCTGAGAAGTTTTCATATTTAGTTACTCAAAGTGGTATGGGTAGAATGAAACCAATGGATAGTTTAAATAATGAAATACTTCATAAAATCTCATCAAGAGGTTCACTATTTGGTATGAATGCAAATCAAATTGTTCTTGGTATGTTAACAAGACCTGAAGTTTGGAGACATATAAGAATGATAAAAATCAAAACTCCAAAACTAAAAAAACTACTTGGAGTTGACCCATCTAGAAAATATATTGCATTTTCAGAAGTTTTTACTCAAGATGGTAGATATAAACTTGAAAAAGAAGCGCAAGAAGCTTCTATGTCAAAACCTTCAGAAAGAGGAACATTTGAAAAAGATATAATTCAATTAGATGAAAAATTAAATGTTTCATATATGGTTTACAATGCAAATTTATTTAAAATTTTCCCAAGAGTTAGTAATGGAAAAGTTGATGATAACAACAGATGGTATAACCCATTAGATGCTTTCTCTTTCTTCAAAGGACAAAACAAAGCAGCTGTTGAAACAATGACAAGAGGTTTTGTTAATTCTGTAATAAATGAAGATTATGAATCTGCAAATAAATTTATTGATATGATTAGTACTTATCAGAAAAAAGTTGGTGCAGATATTATTCCTAGTGAATCAAAAATCAATCAAGAAATTATGTTTAATAAACTAGATATATTCTTTAAACTAACAATTGCTTATTTAATAGTTGGTTTAATTATCTTAATTGTTGCATTCTTTGTGATATTTAATCCAAAAATCAAACCTGTTAAAATTACTAAATTTTTCTTTATAATTCTTGCAATTTTATTTGCAGTTCATACTGCTGGTATGGGATTTAGATGGATTATTTCAGGACATGCACCTTGGTCAAATACATATGAATCATTACTTTATATATCTTGGTCTGCTGTATTTGCAGGAGTTATTTTCTTTAGACGTTCACTTTTAGCTTTAAGTGCTGCAATTATTGTTGCAAGTATTTTTATGTTTACTGCACACTTAACAACAATTGACCCTCAAATTACAAACTTAGTTCCTGTATTAAAATCATACTGGCTAACAATTCATGTTTCTGTTTTAACAGCATCTTATGGATTCTTTGGATTAGCTGCTATTTTAAGTTATATGGCACTAATTATGTTCATATTTAGAAAAAATAGACCACATATGGATAACAATATTAAAAATGTTGTTGCAATTACTGAAGTTGCTTTAATCATTGGATTAAGTGCAATTACTATTGGTAACTTCCTTGGTGGAGTATGGGCAAATGAATCATGGGGAAGATATTGGGGATGGGACCCAAAAGAGACTTGGGCTTATGTATCAATTGTAATTTATGCATTTGTAGTACATATGAGATTTGTTAAAAAATTAAATAATCCATTTGCTTTATCTGTTGCTTCACTATTGGCATTTAGTACAATCTTAATGACATATTTTGGAGTAAACTTCTACTTATCAGGTATGCACTCATATGCAACAGGAGACCCTGTTCCAATTCCTATGTGGGTATATTATGTGACGGCAATAGTAATTATTACAATTGCACTAGCATCAAAAAATAGAGATTTAAAAGATACAATCTGCGAATCTAAAAACCAATCAAACTAAGAAAGTTCTCTTTCTTAGTTTATATTATGTAAATTCTATTAAGTTATTTTTTGATAAAGTTAAATTATGAAAAATTTAATTTTATTAACTATCTTTGCCATTGCATTTTCTTATGCAATTTACTACAATGAAAACATTTTAAATCCAATACAAAAAAAAGATACTATTCCTACAAAAACAATAAATAAGATAAATAATAAAATAGACTTATATTTTAAAGATAGTTCAAAAATAATTCTAAACAATAAAGATTCAATAATATTTTTTGTAAAAGATACAAATACAAACTCAGTAAAATTAAAAGAGTATATTACAAACTCAAAAATACTTCAAAATAAACTAACAAAAGAGGTAAATTCATATTATATAAATATGAATAAAAATAAAAAACATACAATTTTTTATAAAAATGAAAAATTAGATATTGACTCAAAAACAATGGCTAGTCTTTATAATATAGATACTGTTCCCACACTTATTTTTCTTGATATGAACAACAAAGAGATATTTTCATTAATTGGAGAAATAGGGAAAGAGCAACTAATTGCAACTTTGGATTTTATAAAAGAGAAACTATACAAAAATAAAGATAGAAAAAGTGGTGAAGTATATAATAGCTTGATTGAGTACTACAAAAAAAATGCAATTACAATAAAAAACTTCATAAAATAAAAATATCTTAATCTTAAAAGGTTATAATCCAATATTTTATATTAAAGGAATTATATTGAGCCAAATTATTGATATTTTTAAACAAATAACAAATATTCCTAGATGTAGTGGTACACATGAACCTTTCATAAACTTTATGAAAGAGTACGCAAAAAAATATGACTATTTATGTTTAGTAGATAAAACAAATAATATTTTATGTAAAAAAGAAAATTCGAAAGCAAAACTTAGTTTTCAAAGTCATTATGACATTGTATGTTTAAGTGATAATTGTGTTCCTAAAATTGTACAAGAAGAAGATATATTAAAAGCAGAAAATTCAACTCTTGGAAGTGATAATGGAATGGGTTGTTCATATATGTTATATCTTATGAGCCAAAACTATGATTGTGAATTTCTTTTTACAAGTGATGAAGAGATTGGTTTAATTGGTGCAAATAATTTAGATTTAGAACTAAATTCACAATATATGCTTAATCTTGATAGTGAAGAAGAAGGCGAAATTTGCATTGGTTGTGCTGGTGGAGTTGATATCTTTGGAAAAAACTTTAATAAAAAAATCATAAAAAATGATGAAAATCTAGATTTATACGAAATTTCTATTTCAAATTTGCAAGGTGGACATAGTGGAGTTGATATAGATAAAAATATTCCAAATGCTATAAAACTTTTAGCAAAAACTATTAAAGAGTGTGATGGGAAAATTTTAGATATAAATGCAGGTGAAAGAATAAACTCAATTCCAGCAAATGCAAAAGCAATAATTGCAACAAATAAAGAGCCAATTACTTCGCACGAAAATATGAAAATTGAAAAGATTGATACAAAATCTGAACATCTAAATATATTTGATGAAAAGATTATTGACTTTTTATACTCATTTTCAAATGGAGTTAGAGGTTATGACAAAAAACTTGGAGTAGTTTTAAACTCAATTAATCTTGCAAAAATTGAGACAACAATTGATAGTATTAATGTTGAATTAAGTGCAAGGTCAATGGAAAATAGTGAACTAAAAAATATTACAGATGAAACAGTTGTTTTATTAAAAACACATAACTTTGAAGTTAAAACAGCAGGAAAATATCCAGCATGGAAACCAGATGTAAATGAGTTTACAAATATTGTATTAGATACTTATAAAAAGTATAATGATAAAGCATCTCTTGAAGCAATTCATGCAGGACTTGAGTGTGCAATATTTAAAGATAAATTTCCAAATATTAAAGTAGCTTCAATTGGACCAACAATAAACTTTCCACACTCTAAAAAAGAGCAAGTAAGTATAAAATCAGTTGAAAAAGTATTTGAAGTAGTAAAAGAGATTACAGATAAGTTTGTATAAAAGATTTTTCTTTTATACAAAACTTGAATTAACTAATTTAAATATTTTTTGTCCAAATTCATGTAGTTTTGCTTCATCCATTCTAACAGATAAACCAGAAATTCCAACAGGTCCTACAAACTGCCCTCTTTTATTGAAATAAGGTACAGCAACAGAACAAAGTCCAAACTCATGCTCTTCTATTCCTATTGCATAACCTTTTTGAGAAACTGTTTCTATCTCTTTTTTTAGTTTTGTTATGCTTGTAATTGTATTTGTAGTAAATTTTTTTAACTCTACATTTTCAATATTTGCTTCTTTACAAAAAGCTAAAATCACTTTACCAAAAGCATTTGTATGCAAAGGTGCATGTAAACCAACAGAATCAATAGTTTTTAAAACTCTTTTTGATTTATCAACTTGATTTAAATATAAAACAGAATTATTATCTAAAATTCCAATATAAGCACACTCATCAGTTAAGTAAAATATCTCATCTAATAAAGCTTTTGTCTTTTCAACAATTTTTTGTCTATCATCTTTATGTATTATTTTTCTAAGAATATCACTTAAAACTATCTCTTTTGTATTATCTTTATACTCTATAAACTCTTCTGTCATCAAAGTAGTAATAAGTCTAGACATTGTACTTTTATCAATTTGTAATTTTTGGCATAAAATATTAGCAGTTAAAGGTTTATTGCTAGACATTATCTCTTTTAAAACACATAAGCCTTTTGATAGTGATTTATTTTGTTTTTGCACCCTACACTTCTTTTAATAAATTTATTTATTATGATACCTTTGTTTTAATTAAACAGAATTTATATACCATTTTGTTAACCATCAAAGAAAAATTATGTTACAAATGTGTAAATTTTAGACTTTTTTTAAAAAATTTCTTTTAATATATGAGAAGAACAAAAATATTTTTCTCACTATGTGAAACTCATTTTTAAACTACAATAAAAATGCCTATTTTATGGTATCTGGAAGATTTATTAAATTAAAATTAAATATTTTTTTATATGTATAATTTATGTAATAGTTTATTTTCTGTATGGATTAATGTCATCAAGACATCGCAGTAATCCTGTGATTTTACCTGATTTTCTTAAGTGAGATCCACTTAAGAAAAATTATAAAAACAATAAAAATTAATATAAAGAGGTAAAAAATTATGACATCATCACAATTAAATTTATCAAAATTAACGGCTAATGATGATTTAACACCATTGCTTGGTGGTTACTGGCCAGGTATTCAAATATACTATCCTCCAATTAAGTTCAATCCATTAGATGGAACTTATGAAACAATGGAGCAAGCAAAATTAAGATTACAAAAACATGCTTATAAAACAAAAGCACATACAGTACTTTTTGATTTAGAAGATGGATGTAGACAAAAAGCTATGAGTAGAGAACTTTTAATTCAAGAGTTACCAAAATTTCCAGAGAGAAATTTTCAAATAGCAGTTAGAATAAATCCATTTAGAACAGAAGAGTATGAAGAAGATTTAAAAATGTTAAAACAAATTCATAAATATATTGATGTAATTGTTTTAGCAAAAGCTGGGGAAGTTTATGGAGATGCGGAGATTAGAGACTTATCTTCTTGGTTAGTTTCAATTAATGCAAACTTAACTATTCAGCCAATTATTGAGCATCCAAAATCACTGCAAATTGCTTCTGATTTAATGGATTACTCAACAGTTAAACACGTAGTATTTGGAATCCATGACTTTTCAAAAGCAATGGCATATAAAATTACACCTGAAGGTTGGATTGATGAGTTAAAAACATTTTTTAATATTCTTACAATGGAAGCAAGAATTAAAGGTGCTGGTGTAATTGGTGGAGTTGAAGTTATGCTTACACCAAACTCTTTACCTGATTCATGTTTAGAGAAAAAAGATATTAGAAGATGGTTAGATTTACATGGCGATGATGCAAGTAGACATGTATATTCTCATGCAAAAAAAGAGTGTGCCATGGGTCTAACAGGAAAACAAGTAATTACACCAAATCATATAAATGTGTGTAAAGTTGCTTTTACTCCAAGTCCAAAAGAGATAGAGCACGATGTAGCAGTATTAAAAGCAGCGATTGAAGCTGATGCACTATTAAGTGGTGCGATAAGATTTGAAGGTGAGATGTTAGATCCACCAATGTTTGGAAAAGCTTTACAAAATATCTTAAGAGCGTATGCTTTAAGAAGTTTAAGCACAGAACACCAAGATTTTGCATTAACAGTATTAAATAAAATGCCAATTCACACATTTAGAGAAAACTGGCCATATGGTCAAATATAGTAAGGAGTTATATTATGAGTTCAACAATAAAAATTGATGTACCTGAATTTTTAAATATCGGTGTTGCTTGTACTTCTGCTCATTTAGGAACAGAAAATGAAAACAATACTGCAATGATAATTGAAGATGACAAATTAGGTACAGATGAAATTACATACAAACAATTATCTGAAAAATCAGACCAAATATGTAACTTTCTTACAGAAATTGGATTAGAGCCAAGAGATAGAGTATTAGTATGTTTAAAAAACTCTCTTGCTTATCCTATTTCATTTTTTGGTGCTATAAAAGCTGGGATTATTGCTGTTCCTACTTCAACACTTTTAAGTGGTTCAGAAGTTAAATACCTTGCAGAAGATTCACAAGCAAGTGCGATAGTTATGTCAGCATCTATGTATGAGAACTTAGTTCCTTATTTAGAAAATGTTGATAATTTAAAAACTATTATTGTTGCTGGAACAAATAGTGTTGAAGATTATAAAAAGCCTAAAGGTATAAATGTATATGCTTTAGATGAGATATTAAAAAATACAGATAAAACGCCAAACCATTACAATGCTAAATCAGGGGAACCTGCATATTTAGTTTATACATCAGGAACAACTGGTTATCCAAAAGGAGTATTACACTCTCATAGATCATTAGTTGGAAGAACTCCTGCAACAGAGTATTGGTTCAATTTTAAAAAGAATGACAGAATTATGCATTCTGGTAAATTTAACTGGACATATGTATTAGGTTCAGCTTTGATGGACCCTTTATACAATGGTCATACAGTAATTGCATATGAAGGAGCAAATGATGCTTCGACATGGATTGATTTAATTAAAAAACACAATTGTACTATATTTATTGGAGTTCCAACTATTTATAGACAAATCATTCAAAAAACTGATTTTACAATTGATGATTGCCCAAGTTTAAGATATTGTATGAGTGCAGGAGAGCATCTTTCAACGGAGATGATTGAAGCATGGAGAACAAGATTTAAACAAGATATTTTTGAAGCTATTGGAATGAGTGAGTGTTCTTATTATATTTCACACTCAGTTAATAATCCAATTAGACCAGGAAGTGCAGGATTTGTTCAACCAGGTCATATTGTAAAACTTCTTAATCCTGAAACTTTAGAAGAAGTTGGAGTTGAAGAAGAAGGAATGATTAGTATTGGAGTTGATGACCCAGGACTATTTTTAGAGTATTGGCAGCTTGAAGATGAAACTTCAAAAGCTAAACATGATGGATACTTTTTTACAGGAGATTATGCAAAAAAAGATAAAGATGGATATATCTGGTTCATTGGTAGAAAAGATGATATTATCAATACTTTTGGATTTAGAGTATCTCCACATGAAGTAGAAAGAGTTGTAAAAACTCATCCAAAAGTTGCTGATTGTGTGGCATTTGGATTTGAGTTAGCAAAAGATAAAACACTTGTTTCTATTGCAGTTGTTGGACATAAAGATTTATCAAAAGAAGAGGAAGAAGAAATATTAGCATTTGCGCAAGCAAATCTTGCTAAATATAAAGCTCCTAAAAAAATCTTTAGTATGAAAGATTATCCAAGAACAAAAAATGGAAAAGTTTTAAGAAAACAGTTAATTAAAAATATCCATGATATGGAAGAAGCAAGAGAGGCTGGTGAGCATATAGTTGAGTATAGAGCAAGAAGATCTATGTTATTTGTACCAGCTTACAATAAACAAAATGTTCAAAAAGCTAGAACAGTTTTAGCAGATACAGTAATTTTTGATTTTGAAGCTATTTTACAAGGTCAAAGAGAAGTAGGAAGAGAAGTTCTAAGAAGTGTGTATAAAGAGCAAGGTTCAAATTTTGGAGATTCTGAAAGAGTTATTAGAGTTAATAATCTTGGAACAGAAGATATCAAAAAAGATTTAGAGCTTGCAAAAGAGTTAGAAATTGATGGAATACTATTTTCAAAAATTGACTCAAAAGAGGATGTTTTAGAAGCTGTTAAATTAATAGATGAAGTTAATCCTAAATTAACTTTAATGATTATGATAGAAACTCCTATTTCTGTATTAAATATACAAGAAATTTGTAGTGCAAGTTCTAGAGTTGAAGTTGTTGTTGCTGGTTCAAATAAATTAGCAAATAGACTTCAAATAGATATGAAAAAAGGTTCAAAAGCGATGTTTAATTATCTATCTCAAATTGCACTTGCTGCTAAAGCATTTGGCAAATTTGTAATAGATGGACCTTATTATGATGTATTAGATGAGTTTGCTTGTGAAGATTCTACTAAAGATGCTTATTATTTAGGTTTTGATGGTAAATCTTTAATTCATCCTGTACAAATTGAGTATATAAACGATATATTCACACCAAAACAGACTGATGTTTCTGCATATGAAGAGATGATAGAAAAATATGAAGAAGCAGCAAAAGATGGAAGAGAAGTAATTGTTTATAATAATAAACTTGTTGATAGTTCTAGAATTAAATGGGCTAAAAAAAGAATTTCTTTATATGAAACATATAAAGCATTAGGTCAAAATTTATTTGATAAATAAGGAGGCTGTTTTGTCTAAGATTAATTTAGGTAATTTTTTTGAAGATTTTGAAATTGGACAAAAAATAGTTCACCCACTTCCAAGAACAATTACAGATGGCGATGTATCTTTTTACATTGCCTTAACTGGAAGTAGATTTGCTTTACATTCATCTGATGTATTAGCACAAAAAATGGGTTATAAAAAGAAACCTCTTGATGATTTATTGATGTTTCATTTAACATTTGGAAAATCAGTTCAAGATATCTCTTTAAATGCAATTGCAAATTTAGGATATGCAGAAGTTAGTTTTCCAAATCCTGTATTTGTAGGTGATACTGTAAGATTAGAAACAGAAGTTATTGGATTAAAAGAGAATTCAAATGGAAAAAGTGGAGTTGTTTATGTTCATTCAATTGGTTATAACCAAGATGAGCAAGAAGTTCTTAACTTAAAAAGATGGGTTATGGTACACAAAAAGAATAAAGAACAAATGAGTGGAATAAAACAAATTCCTACATTTGAAAAAACTCAACCAATTGCAAAAAATATCAATATTCCAATTCAAAAAAATATTGATACAGCTGCAACTGGTGGGAAATTCTTTTTTGAAGATTATGTTGCAGGTGAAAGATTAAATCATCCAGAAGGAATTACTATTGATGATAGTGACCATACATTAGCAACAAAACTATATCAAAATAACGCAAAAGTACATTTTGATGATTTTATGATGAAAAGTACACCAATGAAACAAAGATTAATGTATGGTGGACATGTTATTTCAATTGCAAGAAGTATCTCTTTTAATGGATTAGAAAATGCTCAATGGATTTACTCTATTAACAGTGGAGCACATGCAAATCCAACTTATGCAAAAGATACAATTTATGCTTTTACAGAAGTAATTGAAACAATAGAGCATGAAAGAGAAGATATAGGTTTATTAAGATTAAGAACAATTGCTGTTAAAAATCAAAAACCAGAAGAGATTGAATCACCAAAAGATGAAGATGGTAAGTACTTAAAAAATGTAGTACTTGATTTAGATTACACTGTAATCATTCCTAAAAGAAAGACAAAAAAATAAGTTAATAAGAATTGAGACAACTCGTTGTCTCCTTTAGAGTTTTCATTCTTTTAACGGGAATTTACTTCCCGTGCTAAAAAGAAGACAAAAAATAAAAAGGTCCCATTTTTTAATTGGGAACCAAATTAAAAAAAGGAATTTATTATGACACATCCAAATGAAGCACTATTTGAATCAGGAAAAAGTTTACCGATTATCCCTTCTTGTGAGCACTTTGCAGGAAGTGAAAAGTTAATTTTAAAAGCATTCGAAATGCAAAAAAAATTAGGACCAGTTTTTGATATTACTTGTGATTGCGAAGATGGAGCAGAAACAGGAAAAGAAGTAGAACATGCAAATATGATTGTAAGAGTGATAAATTCTGATGCAAATCCATATGCAATGGCAGGAACAAGAATTCATGATTTTTCTCATCCAGATTGGAGACAAGATATTGATATTTTAGTACCAGGTGCTGGAGAAAAATTAGCTTATATTACTCTTCCTAAATCAACATCTTATGAAGATGTAAAAACACAAGTTGAGTATGTTCAAAAAGCAGCTAAAGAGGCTGGTATTAGTAGAGAAATTCCAATTCATATTTTAATTGAAACACATGGAGCATTACAAGATGTAGAAAAAATTGCAACTTTACCATGGCTTCAAGTTCTTGATTTTGGTTTAATGGATTTTGTTTCTGGATATCAAGGAGCAATTCCTGCAAGTAATATGAGAAGTCCTGGACAATTTACTCATAGATTAATTGCAGCTGCAAAAGCTAGAGTTTGTCAAGCAGCTATTCAAAATCATGTTATACCTTGTCATAATGTAACACTTGATTTAAAAAATCCATACCAAACATATAAAGATGCAGAAATTGCTAGAAATGAGTTTGGATTTATGAGAATGTGGTCAATTTACCCAACACAAATTCAAGCGATTGTAGATGCAATGAAACCAGATTTTACAGAACTTGAAGCAGCACAAAATATTTTACTAAAAGCTCAAGATGCAGAATGGGGACCAATTCAGTATGATGGAGAGCTTCATGATAGAGCAACTTACAGATATTTCTGGGAACTTGTGCAAAGAGGTCACTTTTCTGGACAAAAATTACAAGATGAAGTGACAAAAAGATTTTTTTCATAAACAAATATGTATAATATCTTCACTTCGCAAGTGAAAGGAAAGAAATGAAAGTAATAAAAGAGCAAGATATAATTGATAGTATAGCAGGGGCATGTCAATATATCTCATATTATCATCCAGAAGATTTTGTAAAAGCGATGGTAGAAGCATATGAAAAAGAGGAATCAC